>NZ_JBHUAD010000014.1:0-33896 GCF_042789955.1 Oerskovia sp. NPDC056781 | reverse complement strand
TCGACGGACCGGTTGTCGTCGAGGTCGGGCTGGTTGTCGCCTCGGCCGCGCCGGATGCGACAACCCGCCCGATCTCGTGGAACGGTGATCCGGCAGCCAACCGCTTCGACGACGCGCGGCCGGACCTCGGCCAGCCGCCGCGACTCCTTCTCAGTCGTCCTCGGTGGGCGTCAGTCGTCCTCGGACGCCGGGACCAGGCCTCCCAGGACCGCCGCGGCGGCGCCCAGGACGAGTCCCACGCGCAGGTGCGGGGCGCGCAGCCCGCGGGCGCGCATGCGCTCGCCCCAGCGGTACGCCCCCTTCTCCCCGACGACGGCGAACGCGGTCGTGGCCCCGAGGACGACGGCGGCCCCGACGGCGATCGCGACCTTTCCGCCCGGGGTGATCTCGACCGGCGTGAGGGAGTGCAGCGTGTCGTCCGGGACGTCGTCGGACGCCTGCTCCCAGAGAGCCGTCGGGCCTGCGGCGACCTCGGTGCCCTCGGTGTCCCGCAGGGCGTCGCGGACCTTGCGGACGCCGTCGATCGCCTGGCGGCCCTCGCCGGTCCGCAGGAGCACCGCGGCACCGGCGACCCCGCAGGCCGTCTTGAGGAGCGCCCGGGTCCGGCGCCGTTCGACGAGGTCGGGCACGGTGTACCAGGCAGCGGTCATGAGCCCGTAGGCCGCACCGGCACGCGCGTCGAACGTCCATGGGCGGGTGGTCTCGGTCTGCTGCACCGGCATCGCTTCGTCCCTGCTGTGCGTCGTGCGCACGCTCGTCCGTCCCGGAGGTCCACCGGCCTGCTTCGCCGGTGCCGTGCTCACGGGCTGTCGTGAATCACCAACGAGGCACCTGTCCGGTTCGTTCCACCACCCGCCCACCGAGGCGCGTCCCCTGGTGGTGCCCAGGCCCGTGACCACCCTCACGGTCGCGGGACGCACGTCCGTGCCCGGCACCGGCCGCACGTGTGGTCTCCTGGGTCGATGAGCGACTGGACGACGGAGACCACGACGGTGCACGGCAGCGTGCGGGAGGTCTCCGTGCTCGGCGCCGGCGGGGTCGGCGGCCTCGTCGGGGCGCTGCTCGCCCGTGCCGGTGACGCGGCGGTGACGTTCGTGGCGCGCGACGAGACGGCCGCCTCCCTGCGCGAGCACGGACTGCACGTCCGCAGCGGACAGCTCGGTGACGTCGAGGTCGCCGCCCGGGCGACGGCGCAGCTCACCGCACCGGTCGACGTGCTGCTCGTCGCGGTCAAGGCGACCGGACTGACGGAAGCCCTCGACCGTGTCGCCCCCGAGGCGCTCGCGGGCGCGGTCGTCGTGCCGCTGCTCAACGGCGTCGAGCACCTGGACGTGCTGCGCAGCCGGTACGGCTCCGAGCGGGTCGTCCCTGCGGTGATCCGGGTCGAGGCGACGCGCGTCGCGCCGGGAGAGATCGTGCACGGCAGTCCGTTCGTGGAGATCGACCTCGCCCCGGGCGACGCACCGGCGGACGCGGTCGAGGGCGTGCGCGACCTCCTCGCGCGCGCCGGGATCACGGTACGGGTGCGGCCCGACGAGGCCGCGCTCGTGTGGGCCAAGCTGTCGTTCCTGGCGCCGCTGGCCCTGCTCACGACACGGCACCGCGCGACGATCGGCGAGGTGCGCACGGCCCACCGGGACGAGCTCGAGGCCCTGGTCGCCGAGGTCGCGGCGGTCGCGACGGCGTCGGGCGCTCCGTCGGACCCCGCCGCGTCGCTGGCCCTGTACGACCGGTTCCCCGCCGGCGCCCGTTCCTCGATGGAGCGCGACGCCGAGGCGGGCCGACCGCTCGAGGTCGACGCGATCGGTGGCGCCGTCGTGCGTGCCGCCGACCACCACGGCGTCGCGGTGCCGCGCACGGCCCGGCTCGTCGCCGAGCTGTCCTGACACGCTCCCCGGACGGTGCGCGCAACACGCACCGCTACCAGTCGGCGGGCACGACCCAGTGTCGGGGTGCTCTCTCGTGCTCCAGGAGCCTGCGCTGGGCGCGGTGGCAGTGCTGCGCGCGCTGCTCGGCCGTCAGACCGTCGAGCCAGGCGACGTAGCGCCGCTCGAGGCGACGGAACCGCGCTCGACCGAGCGCGAACACGGTGATCGAGACCAGCCAGTGGGCTGCGAGCATGGCCGCGAGCAGCAGCGCGGCCACGGGCAGCGAGACGACCGGGTGGGCCTGCAGCCCGCACCACAGGACGACGATGACGGCGCCGAGCTGGCTCACGCTCGCGGCGAGCAGCCACCCGCTGGTCAGGGGCCCGTGCAGCCCGGCCCGGTGCCGGCACGGGACGAGGGTCGACTCGTGCGCGTCCAGGGGCGGGTAGATCTCTGGTACGTCGACGGCGCTCGCCGAGGACCTCGCCATGTCGCTCATCCGCCGGCGAAGGGTGGGAGGACGTCGATCGTCACCGGCCCGGCGACGGCGGCGGCCGCCGACTCGGGGCGCAGCGCGCGGCCGTCCTGGAGGTACGAGCAGACGACCTGCACGCGTCGCATCGGCTCGCCGTGCCGGCGCGCGCTGACGCGGAGCGCAGCGGCCGGGCTCTCGGTCTCGATCACCTCCTCGTCGAGGCCGTTCGCCGCGGCGCGGGCCGCAGCGTAGTAGCGCAGGGTGATGGCGGGCATCTCGTCACTCCTTGTCGTGCGGGGTCGGTGCGGTCTCGGGTGGGGGCTATCCCCCGATCGCGGACATGCCGCGCTCGGGCTGGCGGAAGCCGGCGCTGCCGATGGCGTGCCCGGCGGCCTTGGTGCGGACCGCGAGGCCGAGCGCTGCCGCGATCCGGTCGTCGTCGGCTCCTGCGCGCAGGAGCGTCCGCAGGTCGGTCTCCTCGCGTGCGAACAGGCAGCTGCGGAGCTGGCCGTCGGACGTGAGGCGGATCCGGTCGCACGCGCCGCAGAAGGGACGCGTCACGGAGGCCACGATCCCGACGACGGCGTCCGTGCCGTCGACCGTCCACCGCTCGGCGGGGGCCGCGCCGCGCGCCGGCACGGGGACCAGGTCGAACGATCCGCTGAGCGACACGAGCACCTCGTCGGCCGTGACCATGCCCTCGCGGGTCCACGTCCGGCCCGCGTCGAGCGGCATCTGCTCGATGAACCGCAGCTCGTAGCCGCGGCCGAGCGCGAACCGCAGCAGGTCGACCGTCTCGTCGTCGTTGACGCCCCGGACGAGGACGGCGTTGAGCTTGGTCCCGGTGAAGCCCGCCCGGTCGGCGGCCGCGAGCCCGTCGAGCGCCCGGTCCAGGCGGTCGCGCCGCGTCAGCTGCACGTACCTGTCGCGCCGCAGTGTGTCGAGCGACATGTTGAGCCGGCTCAGCCCCGCGTCGCGCAGCGGGCCCGCGAGCGCCGGCAGCCGCAGTCCGTTGGTGGTCATCGACACCTCGGGAGCGCCGGGGAGCGCGGCCAGGCCCGCCACGATCTCGACGATGTCGGGGCGCAGGAGCGGTTCGCCGCCCGTGAGGCGGATCTCCTCGATACCGTGCCGGACCGCGACGGCCGCGACGCGGGTCATCTCGGCGACCGTGAGCAGCTCGTCGGAGGGCAGCCACGGCATTCCGTCGGCCGGCATGCAGTAGGTGCACCGCAGGGAGCAGCGGTCGGTCAGGGAGATCCGCAGGTCGCGGTGGCGCCGTCCGAACCGGTCGACGAGGCCGGTGGTGCCCCCGCGGTCCGTGGCCGACGGCGTCGCCCGCTCGGGCAACGGCCCCCCCGACGGCGTCGCGCGGCCCGGGTCCGTGCGCCCGGACGCGACGTGCTCGGCGGATGCGGCGCCGTCGGGCAGGAGGTTCCCGACAGGGCGCTCGACCGTGGGTGCGATCCTCACAGCGCCCCGACCCACTCGTGCGTGCCGTCGGCGAAGACCTGACGCTTCCACACGGGCAGGGAGGCCTTGACCTCCTCGACCAGGTCGCCGCACGCCGCGAAGGCCTGGGCGCGGTGGGCCGAGGACACGGCTGCGACGAGCGCGACGTCGCCGATCACCAGGTCGCCCACGCGGTGGGACACCGCGACCCGGACCGCGCCCGAGCGGGCCGCGACCCGCGCCGCGATCTCGCCGATGATCCGGTCCGCGTCGGGGTGCGCCTCGTACGTGAGCGCGGCCACGGGCCGGCCGCCGTCGTGGTCGCGCACGACGCCCGCGAAGGTCACGACGGCCCCTGCGTGCGCGGAGGCCACCGCGCGCTCGTGCGCGGCCACGTCGAGGACGGACTCCCCCACGCCGGCGTGGACGACGCGGGCGACCGGGACGGCATCGGCTCGGTCCGCGCTCACGCGCGCACCTTGCCCCGTCCGGCCGTCGCCGAGCGCTGCCGGTAGACCACGTACGGCCGGGCCAGGTACGCGACAGGTACCGACCAGACGTGCACGAGCCGCGTGAAGGGCCAGATCGCGAGGAGGAGGCAGGCGAGCACCGCGTGCCAGCCGTAGACCGCGGGCGCCGAGGAGATGAGCGACGGGTCGGGCTGCAGGACGAAGAGCTGGCGGAACCACACGGACACCGTGCCCCGGTACTCGTAGCCCGAGCCGAACACGTTGATCGCGACGGTCTGCCACATGCCGACCCCGATCTCGACCGTGAGCAGGAGGTACAGGACCCGGTCCATGGGGGTCGTGACGACGCGGATGCGGTCGGAGACGTAGAAGCGGCGCAGCAGCAGGATCACGAGGCCCGCGCACAGCAGCACGCCCGCGACCGTCCCGGCCGCGACCGCGACCACGTGGTACGTGTGGTCGGAGATCCCGAGGGCCTGGGTCCAGGACGTCGGGATCAGGAGCCCTGCGGCGTGGCCGAGGATCGCGAACAGCGCCCCGAAGTGGAACAGGGGCGAGCCCCACGCGAGCCAGCGCTTCTCGAGCACCTGGCTCGTGCGGGTCGTCCAGCCGAACTGGTCGTTGCGGTACCTCCACACGTGCCCGACGACGAAGATCGCGAGGCAGACGTACGGCAGCACCACGAAGAGGAGTGTGTCCCACATGAGTCAGCGTCCTTCCGGGGCGCAGGTGAATTCCGGGGGGCCGAAGGGCGCGCCGGGCGTGTCGGTCCAGCTCGCTCCCCCGTAGGGCATCGACGCGATCTCGAGCCCCGCGTCGTCGGTGGGCGGGCCGGTGAGCGCGAGCTGGTCGACCTCGCCGCGCTGGCGCTCGGACACGGGCCCCAGGAGGTCGCTCACGGCCTCGAGGATCTCGCGGTAGTGCGAGCCGCGGTCCGCGAGCGACCGGCGGATGAGCTCGATCCCGCCGCGGTGGGTCCGTAGCGGCGCCTCCCCCGCCCCGGTCCCGGCGCGCGAGGCGAACTCGAGGACCATGGGCAGGTAGTCGGGCAGCTCGGCGTCGTCGGGCGCGAACCCGCACGCGCGGTAGCGCTGCTTGAGCGCGAGGAGCGCCATGCCGCGCTGGCGCGTGTCCCCGTGCAGGTAGTAGCTGAGGAACAGCGACGACTTGCGGCGCAGGTCGAACGTCTCGACGTAGTGGGCCCGCGCGGCGCGCGGGGCGAGCCGGGAGTGCTGGTCCCAGAACGCGCGCAGGTGGGCGGCCGGGGGCGACTCGGGCAGGGCCGCGACGGCCATGGCGAGCTCGTTCGCGTCGGCGTACCAGGCGTCGTCGGGGTAGGCCAGCAGGAGGCTGGCGAGCGCGAGGACGTCTGCCCGGGCGGGGACCTCGACGAGGTCCTTGCGCCGCGAGCGTCGCAGGAGCGGGATGATCGCCCTCCTGCCCGACGGCGGAGCCTGCGTCGTCATGACGGCCTCCGGACCTGCAGGGGCACCGAGACGGGCCCGCCGCGCGTGGAGGCCGCGCTCATGCCGGGCCCGCCCGGGTTGTCGAGCGAGCAGCCCGACGCCCACGACGCCATCTCGGCCGCGTCCTCCTTGTGCGCCGCGGGGATGACGTACCGGTCCTCCATCTTGGCGACGGCCAGGAGCCGGTAGAGCTCCTCGACGTCCTCGGCCGAGTACCCGACCTGGGCGAGCAGCGCCTCGTCGACCTCCCCGTCCAGCGTGCGGCGCCGCATGTGGCTGCGCATCGCGGCGAGCTTCATGAGGACGCCCGCGACGACGTCGACGTCCCCGGCCGAGAAGAGGCTCGCGAGGTACTCGAGCGGGATGCGCAACGACGCGATGGTGTGGAACACGTCGTCGGCGTCGGCGTCGTCCTTGCCGAGCTCGGTCGTGACGTCCAGGACGGGCGAGAGCGGCGGCACGTACCAGACCATGGGCATGGTCCGGTACTCGGGGTGCAGCGGCAGCGCGACCTGGAACTTCTGGATGAGCTGCCAGATCGGCGAGCGCTGGGCCGCCCCGATCCAGTCCTCGGCGATGCCCGCAGCCCTCGCCGCCGCGATCACCTCGGGGTCCGTGGGGTCGAGGAAGACCGAGCGCTGGGCGTCGAGCAGGTCCTTCGGGTCCTCGACGGACGCGGCGGCCTCGACGGCGTCCGCGTCGTAGAGCACGAGGCCGATGTAGCGCAGGCGGCCCACGCACGTCTCGGCGCACACGGTCGGCTGCCCCGCCTCGATGCGCGGGAAGCAGAACGTGCACTTCTCGGCCTTGCCCGTCTGGTGGTTGACGTAGACCTTCTTGTAGGGGCACGCCGAGACGCACATGCGCCACCCGCGGCACGCGTCCTGGTCGACGAGCACGATCCCGTCCTCGACGCGCTTGTACATGGCCGACGACGGGCAGGCCGAGACGCACGCCGGGTTGAGACAGTGCTCGCAGATCCGGGGCAGGTGGAACATGAACGTCTGCTCGAACGAGAGCTGGACCTTGTCGACCATCGACGCGAGGTTGGGGTCCTTCGACGCGATCTGCGGCGAGCCGCCCAGGTCGTCGTCCCAGTTGGGACCCCACGTGATCTTCATGTCCTTGCCCGTGATCGCGCTCTTGGGGCGCGCGACCGGGATCTGCGGCGAGTTCGCCGGCGCGGAGATCAGCTGGTCGAAGTCGTACGTCGCGGGCTCGTAGTAGTCGTCGAGGCCCGGCAGGTCCGGGTTGGCGAAGATCGACGCGAGGCGGCGCAGCCGCCCGCCCGAGCGGAGCCGGAGCCGTCCCTTGCGGTCGAGCTCCCACCCGCCGTGCCAGCGGTCCTGGTCCTCGTACCCGCGCGGGTACCCCGTACCGGGTTTGGTCTCCACGTTGTTGAACCACACGTACTCGACGCCGTCGCGGTTCGTCCACGTCTGCTTGCACGTCACCGAGCACGTGTGGCACCCGATGCACTTGTCGAGGTTCATGACCATCGCCACCTGCGACATGACCCGCATCTCAGTACTCCACTTCCTGGTTGCGCCGACGGATGACCGTGTACTCGTCGCGCTGGTTGCCGGTCGGCCCGTAGTAGTTGAAGGCGTAGGTGAGCTGGCCGTACCCGCCCAGGAGATGCGTGGGCTTCATCATGATCATCGTCAGCGCGTTGTGGATGCCCCCTCGCTTGCCCGACGCCTCCGCCTTGGGCACGTCGATGTTGCGGTCCTTCGAGTGGTACATGTAGACCGTGCCCGTGGGCATGCGGTGCGAGACCACGGCCCGGGCCACGACCACGCCGTTGCGGTTGACCGCCTCGATCCAGTCGTTGTCCGCGATGCCCGCGGTGCGGGCGTCCTCCTCCGAGATCCAGATCGTGGGGCCCCCGCGCGAGAGCGCGAGCATGTACGGGTTGTCCTGGAACTGCGAGTGCATCGACCACTTGGAGTGCGGCGTCAGGTAGCGCACCGTGACCTCGGTCGAGCCGGGCTCGCTGAAGCCCTGGTGGCCGAAGTGGCGCGCCATGTCGAGCGGCGGCCGGTAGACGGGTAGCTGCTCGCCGAGCTCGGTCATCCAGTCGTGGTCGACGAAGAAGTGCTGGCGCCCCGTGAGCGTGTGCCACGGCTTGAGCCGCTCGACGTTGACCACGAACGGCGAGTAGCGCCGCCCGCCCTGCTCCGAGCCGGACCACTCGTAGCTCGTGAAGACGTTCTGCGGCCCCGTCAGGGTCTGGGCGAACGTGACCTGGCGGTCGTGGTTCTCCTCCGCGAGGTCCGCGAGCGGCTTGCCGACGCGCTTCTCGAGGGCCTTGAAGCCCGCGACCGAGACCGCGCCGTTGGTCGTGCCCGACAGCGCGAGGATCGCCTCGCACATGTGAGCCGCGGTCTCGAGCGACGGGCGGCCCTTCGCGACGCCGTCCTTGCGCACGCCGTTGGCCTTCGCGAGGAACTCGACGGCCTGCTCGGGGACGACCGTGACGCCCTTGGTCGTGGTGCCGACCTTCGAGATCAGCGGCCCGACGGCGCGCATCTTCTCGGCGATCTGCGTGTAGTCGCGCTCGATGACCACGAGACGCGGCATGGTCACACCCGGGACGGGCTCGCACTCGCCCTTGCGCCAGTCGAGGACGACGCCGCCCGGCTGGGCCATCTCGTCCGGGGTGTCGTGCGTGAGCGGCGCCGCGATGACGTCGGTGCGGGTGCCCAGGTGGATCTTGGCGAGCTCGGAGACCTTGTCCGCGAGGCCCAGGAACGCGTCGTAGTCGGTCCTGGCCTGCCACGGCGGAGCGATCGCCGCGTTGAGCGCGTGCACGAACGGGTGCATGTCCGTGGTCGAGATGTCCTGCTTCTCGTACCAGGTCGCCGCGGGCAGGACCACGTCGGCGAACAGCGACGTCGAGGTCATGCGGAAGTCGATGTTGGTCAGCAGGTCGAGCTTGCCCTCGGGGGCCTCGTCGCACCAGACGACCTCCTCGGGCCGCCGTTCGGGCGGGGTCTCGTGCGCGCGCAGCGACGAGTCCGCACCCAGCAGGTGCTTGATGAAGTACTCGTTGCCCTTGGCCGAGTTGCCGATGAGGTTCGCGCGCCAGACCGTCAGGACGCGCGGGAAGTTCTGCGGGTCGTCGGGGTCCTCGACGGCGAACCTGAGGTTCCCGCTGCGCAGCTCGGACACGACGTGGTCGGCGACCGGCACACCTGCGGCCGCGGCCTCGTCGCACAGGTCGAGCGGGTTGCGGTCGAACCCGGGGTGCGAGGGCGTCCAGCCCATGCGGGCCGCCTGGGTCAGGCAGTCCATCATGCTGCGGTCCTTGAGGGTGCCCGGACCGGTCGGTGACGCGAGCTCGTCGGCGCCGAAGCCCTCGTAGCGCCACTGGTCCGTCGCGGTGTACCAGAACGCGGTGCCGGCCATGTGGCGCGTGGGGCGCTGCCAGTCGAGCGCGAAGCCCATGTGCTGCTGCCCCGTCACGGGGCGGGCCTTCTCCTGCCCGACGTAGTGCGCCCAGCCGCCGCCGTTGACGCCCTGGCACCCCGTGAGCGTCAGGAGCGCGATGAACGTCCGGTAGATGGTGTCGGCGTGGTACCAGTGGTTGGTCCCCGCGCCCATGATGATCATCGACCTGCCCTTGCTGACCTCGGCGTTGCGCGTGAACTCGCGCGCGATCCGGGTGCACTGCTCGGCCGGGACCCCGGTCAGGGACTCCTGCCAGGCCGGCGTCCCGGGCGACGTCGGGTCGTCGTAGCCCGTGGGCCACGACCCGGGCAGCCCGTCCCGTCCCACGCCGTACTGCGCCATGAGCAGGTCGAACACGGTCGTCACGAGGCGGTCGCCCACGCGGATCGCCGGGACGCCGCGCAGGACCGAGGACCCGCCCTCGGTCTCCCCCACGTCGAAGCGCGGCAGCTCGACGACGACTCCCTGCGCCTCGGCTCCCGCGTGCGTCAGGCCCAGCAGGCTCAGCGCCGGGTCGTGGTCCTCGAGGTCGAGGTTCCAGCGCCCCACGCCGTCCTCGGTCCAGCGGTCGGCCAGCGTGCCGTTCGGCACCGTGAGCGCGTCGGCCGCCGTGTCGAGGAAGACCGGGCGGAACTCGGGGCGCTGCCCTGTCGCCCCCGCGACGGGCAGCCCGTCCAGGTCGGCCGCCGTGAGGAACTTGGCGGGCCGGAAGACCGGGGCGGGCGAGCCGTCGGGCCCCTCGACCTGGCTCGCGTCCTGCGCGGCCTCGGCCGCGCCCTGCGACGTAGGGGCCTCGTCGAGCGTGACGAGGAACGGCGCGTCCGTGTACGTGCGCGAGTACGCCTCGAAGTACGGGACCTGGCGGTCACGGTAGAACTCGGTGAGCAGCACGTGGCCCATGGCCTGCGCGAGCGCGCCGTCGGTGCCCGGGGCGGGCGCGAGCCAGTCGTCCGCGAACTTCACGTTGTCCGCGTAGTCGGGGCTGACCGCGACGACCTTGGTCCCCTTGTAGCGGGCCTCCGCCAGGAAGTGCGCGTCGGGCGTGCGCGTCACGGGGACGTTCGAGCCCCACATCATGATGTAGCTCGAGTTCCACCAGTCGCCCGACTCGGGGACGTCGGTCTGGTCGCCCCAGATCTGCGGGCTCGCGGGCGGCAGGTCCGCGTACCAGTCGTAGAAGCTCAGCAGGGTTCCGCCGATCATCGACAGGAAGCGCGTCCCGACGCCGAAGCTCGCCATCGACATCGCCGGGATCGGGGTGAACCCGACGCAGCGGTCCGGCCCGTACGCCTTGATCGTGTAGACGTGGGCCGCGGCCATGATCTCGGTCGCGAGCTCCCAGTCCGCACGGACCAGGCCGCCCTTGCCGCGGGCGCGCTTGTAGAGCGTCGCCTTGAGCGGGCTCTCGACGACCTCGGCCCACGCGAGCACGGGGTCGCCCAGGCGGCAGCGCGCGTCGAGGTACATGTCGAGCAGGACGCCGCGCACATAGGGATACCGCACGCGCGACGGCGAGTACGTGTACCAGGAGAACGAGGCCCCGCGCGGGCAGCCGCGCGGCTCGTACTCGGGGCTGTCGAGCCCTGTCGTCGGGTAGTCCGTGCCCTGGTGCTCCCAGGTGATGAGGCCGTCCTTGACGTACACGTCCCACGCGCACGAGCCCGTGCAGTTCACGCCGTGCGTCGAGCGCACGACCTTGTCGTGCGCCCACCGGTCACGGTAGAACCGGTCCCACTCCGAGGGGTCCGTCTCGATCATGGCGTGCGCCGAGTCGAACACCTCGGTCTGCGGGAAGTGGCTGCGCGTCCTGAGCAGCTTCTTCATCAGGGGCGACATCGTCGCCGGGTCGTCGATGGTCATGGCGAGTGCTCCTCGGGAACGGCGTGGGGGGCGTTCGTGCGATGGTTGTCATGGTGAGGACGTCGGCCGGGGGCAGCCGGACGCCTCGACGTCAGTGGTCCACGAGCGGGAAGAAGTGGGGCGAGCAGGTGCCCAGGCAGCAGGTCTACGGAGGTTTCGACGGCACGACGGGTCGCAGCGACCACGGCGGCAGGCGCACGCACGTCATCCAGCTGCTGCGCGACTCCAAGGCGCCGGTGTCCGTCCAGGACATCGCCGACGAGGTCGGCATCCACCCGAACACCGCGCGGTTCCACCTGGAGTCGCTCGTCGACGCCGGGCTCGCCGAGCGCACCCAGCAGACCCGGACGACGCCCGGCCGGCCCAAGGTGCTCTACCGCGGCACCCTGCCCAACCAGACGCACGAGCGAGCCCAGGCCTACCGGCTGCTGGCCGAGGCGCTCACGACCGCTGTCGCCGCCAACGTGCCCGAGGCCGCGACCCTCACCTACACCGTGGGCCGCACATGGGGGCAGAAGCTCGCCGACTGCCCCGCCCCGGGCGAGGTGCTCACCGAGGACGAGGTCTCGACCCTGCTCGTGTCCAAGCTCGACGCGCTGTGGTTCGCGCCGACCCCGCGCGGCGAGCCGTCCGCGCAGGTCTCCGCGCCCGGCAAGGGCATGGACGCGCTCGTGCTCAACAACTGCCCGTTCGTGGCGACCGCCCGCAGCACGCCGCAGGTCGTGTGCTCCCTGCACGCGGGCTTCATCAACGGCACCCTGGCCGAGCTCGGCTCGGACCTGCGCGCCACGGCCCTGGTGCCGAACTTCGGCCAGCACCACTGCGTCGCGCGGCTCGAGACCGTCGACCGGGGACGCCACGACGAGGCCGCGCCGATCCCGATCGTCGTGTCCGGGGTGCCGGGGGCCGGGGGCCCTGGTGCCCCCGGACCGCTGGCCGCGGGCCGGACCGCCGGCCCCACGCGCGACGCCTGCTGAGCGTCGGGGGCCTGCCTCGGGTGCTGCGGGCGGTCGCACGGTCAGCTCTTGGCCTCGGCGCCGGGCCGTGCGTAGAAGTGCCAGGCGATGCCCGCGCACAGCAGCGCGTAGGCGATGATCCCGCCGAACACCGCGGTCCTCGGCAGGTAGTTGAACAGCATCGAGAACAGGAACGGCCCGAACGCCGCGATCGCGGCGGTCCAGCCGATCACGCCACCCGCCTGACGGGCCGGGAAGATCATGGGCATCTGCTTGAACGTCGCGGCGTTGCCGATCCCGCAGAAGAAGAAGATCAGGACCATCCCGGTCATGAAGATCGGGAGGCTCGGCGTCTCGCCGTCCGCGACCGTGACCTGGCCGAACAGGACGAGCCCGGCCGAGGCCGCGACGCCGATCCCGGACACCACGGTCCAGACGCCGCCGCCGAAGCGGTCGCACAGCGGCCCCCAGCACATGCGGGCGAGCGAGCCCACGAGCGCACCGAGGAAGACCCACGTCAGGTACTCGGGCCCGAACTGCTGCTTGAGCAGCATGCCGAACGTGCCCGCGAGGCCGGAGAAGATCCCGAACGTCAGGACGTACTCCATGGTCATGAGCCACGTGTGCTTGTTCTGGAAGATGTCGAACTGCTGCTTGAGGTTGGCCTTGACGGGCACCGACTTGAGCAGGGTCCACGCGAGCACGACGCCGACCACGGCGAACGGGATGAAGATCAGGCCCGGGTTCTGCAGCCACACCTGCCGGGGCTCGGCGTTCTGCGGGTGCGCGAGCTGACCGGCGAGGCCGAACATCCCGAACCCGATGGCCCACGGCACGACGAACTGGACGACCGAGACGCCGAAGTTCCCGATGCCGGCCTGCAGGCCCAGGGCCGTGCCCTGCTTGCTCTTGGGGAAGAAGTACGACGTCGAGGGCATGTAGCCCGAGAAGACGCCGCCGCCGAGGCCCGCGGCGAGCGCGAGCGCGACGAGCAGCGCGTACGACGGCTGCGTCGGGAGCATCACGACCCAGGTCCACCCGACGAACGGGATGATCATGAGGAGCGCGGACAGCGTGAGCATCTTCCGGGTCCCGAGCATGGGCGGCAGCATCATCCAGACGATGCGCAGGAGCCCGCCCGTCAGGCCGGGCATCGCGAGCAGCCAGTACGACTGGCTCTCGCTCAGGTACCACCCGGTGACCGTGCCGAGCGTGGGGATGAGAGCCCCGGGCAGGTACCAGATGATGAACGCGAGCATGAGGTTGAACGTCGTGACCCACAGGGTGCTCCACGCGACCTTCGAGTCCCAGCGCTGGGGATCGTTGGGGTCCCAGTCGAGGAGGTCGCGGCGCGCGTCGGTGCTCACCTGGTGTGCTGGTCTGGGGGCTACGTCGGCTGTGACCACCGGGTGTCTCCGTCCGAGAAGTGGGGCTGGGGGCACCCACAACATATGGACGAGCTCACTCGTGCGTACCGGGACCTAGGTCCCGTCGCAGCGTCCTTGGTCCCGAACCGGGACACGGGCCGATAGGGGCCGCTGACCTGCTGCTTTGCAGGCTCGGGGCGTTGTTGCGGATCAACTCGGGCGGACCGTGGCCCGCGAGACCCGTGGTGCCCGACGGCGGGCTGCGGCGCGTGCGCGGGCGGCGGCAGGTGCGGGTCGTTTCGCCCGAAGAACGGGGCGCCGGTCTGATGCGGAGCGTCGCCGCTCCAACTTTGTGCTTTCCGTCACAAAGTCCGGCGTTCGAGGGTCGAGAGGCAGCTGGTCGTTCAGCCGGCCGACCGCTTCGCGCTGGTGACGGCTACGCCCGCGTCGCCCAGAACACCACGGCAGCGCTCGCCGCGACGTTGAGCGAGTCCACTCCCCCGGCCATCGGGATCTTCACGACGTGGTCGACGGCCGCGAGCGTCGAGCGGTGCAGCCCGTGCCCCTCGGTCCCGAACACGAACGCCGACTTCTCGTCCCGGCGCGCGACGTACTCGTCGAGGGTCAGCGAGTCGTCCGAGAGCGCGAGCGCCGCGACGGTGAAGCCGTGCTCGCGCAGCTCCTCGACACCGCCGGGCCACGACTCGAGCCGCGTCCACGGCACCTGGAACACCGTCCCCATCGAGACCCGGACGCTGCGCCGGTACAGCGGGTCCGAGCACCGCGGCGACACGAGCACCGCGTCCACCCCGAGGCCGGCCGCCCCGCGGAAGATCGCGCCGACGTTCGTGTGGTCGACGATGTCCTCCAGCACCGCCACGCGCCGCGCGCCCTGCCCGTCGCGGGCGGTGGTCAGCAGCTCGTGCACGCTCGGCAGGACGGGCCGGTGCATCGCGGACAGCGCGCCACGGTGGAGGTTGAACCCGGTGATCGACTCCAGCACGGCCGGTTCGGCGACGTACACGGGCACGGGCTCGCCCGTCCCACCGGGCCCGTCGTCCAGCCCGACGGCGGAGATCGCCTCCTCGAGCCCGGGGAGCCACTTCTCCGCCATGAGGAAGGAGCGCGGCCGGTGCCCTGCTGCGAGCGCCCGGTGGATCACCGTGGTGCTCTCCGCGATGTACATGCCCTTCTCCGGCTCGTTCTTCGAGCGGAGCTCGACGTCCGTGAGGTTCGTGTAGTCGGCGAGGCGCGGGTCGGCGGGGTCGGTCACGTGGATGATCTGCACGCTCAGATTCTCCCGCACCCACCCCCCGGTGCCGAGCACGAGGTTGCGGTCGTTCTGACGGCTTTCGCGACCACAACCTCGTGGTCGAGCGCGCGGAACCTCGTGCTCGGCGGTCGGGCGACCCTCACCGCACCTCTCCTGCCCGCCGGACGTCCGCCGGGAGGCCCGGCCGATCCACCTCGCTCACCGCACCACGACCCAGATGCTGCTCGTTGTCGCCCGATGACGCACCGAGGCGACGACGAGCAGCATCTCGCGGGGCCGACGGCGCCGCTCGCCCGAACACCACGCGCCGCTGCACCTCGTAGCTCGTCGCGAAGAGCAGCACCTCGGTCACGACCTTGGCCGGCAGCAGGTCGAGCCCCAGCCCGGTCAACCCTCGGAGCACCCCGTACCCGGCCGCCAGCAGCCCGACCGCGAGCGCCGTGTACCGCAGCGCGGCCTGGCGTCCGGAACCGGGCCCGTGCCCGTCCCCGGTCCGGCTCCCTCCACCAGCCCCGCGCACACGAGCACCCGACCCCGAGCCCGCACGGCCACCCACAGCACCAGCACCAGCCGAAGCGCCACCACCCGCGAACACCCGCCGGTTCACCACGAAGTTCACGGCCCCGCTGACCCCACGCGCCCCGACGACCGACAGCAGCAGCGACCCCGTCACCGCGTCGAGCACGAGCAGCGCCGCGGTGTCGATCCCGAAGGCCAGCAGCGACGACAGCGCGAACGCGAGCAGCGGCGCGTAGATGCGGGCCGAGTCGGTGAGCGGCCGGAAGTGCGAGGACGCGTTGTCGTCGAGGTAGATCGTCTCGATCCCGACCTCGACCACCGCCAGCCCCTCGCGGGCCGCGGCCAGCAGCACGTTGAGCTCGTACTCGTAGCGGTCCCCGCGCACGGCGAGCAGCCAGCTGATCATCGAGGCGGGGTACCCGCGCAGCCCGGTCTGCGTGTCCTGGACCCGCACCCCGGTCGCAGCCTGGAACAGCCACCGGGTCACGGTGTTGCCGAGCCGGCTGCGCAGCGGCACGTCGCCGGAGAACGCCCGGGCGCCGAGCACCACGGCCGCACCGTGATCGCGTACCCGCTCCCCGATCCGGAGGACGTCGGCGACGGCGTGCTGCCCGTCGGCGTCGGCGCACACCACGTCCTCGCCGGGCCAGCGTCGCGCGACCTCGGCGAGCCCGTACCGCAGCGCCGCGCCCTTGCCGCGGTTGGCAGGGAGACCGACGACGACCGCTCCGAGGTGGGCGACGTCGTCGAGCACGGGGCGGGCGCCCGGCCCGCTGCCGTCGTCGACCACGACGATCCCCCGTACCTCACGCGTCCCGCGCAGCCCCGCGACCAGGCGGACGAGCGCAGTGTCCGGCTCGTAGGCCGGGATCAGCGCGATCACGGCGCCTCACTCCCCGACGTACAGGATGTCGGAGGTGCCGCGCTCGGCGCCGCGGCCGAGCGGGTCGTTGACGAGCTCGCCGTCGTAGTACATGGTCGACGACCCGCCGCCGTCGAGGTTGTACGCGGTCGTCGCGCCCAGGCCCTGCATGATCTCGGCGAGCCCGGTCATGGTCACGCCGCGGCTGTACCCGGCGCTGCGCCCGTCGACGACGACGAAGACCAGGTGGTTCTCGTCGATCACGCCGACCGCGGTGCGGGGCTGCTCGCCCTGGATCGAGTGGTTGCCCACGTTGGTGTCGACCTCGACGTCGCCGATGCCGTCGGCCACCTCGCCGCCGTCGAGCAGCGCAGGCCCGAACGACAGCGTGTTCCACACGCCCGCGTCCACGAGCTCCTGCGCGGTCGTGGTCGTCTCGTCGTAGACCTCGACGGTCCCGTCGCGGTAGAACGCGAGGCCCTCGCGCGCGCCCTCGTCGCGGTAGACGACCCCGTTGCGGATCACGACGCCCGTCGAGCGGAAGCCGTAGTAGTCGCCGTTGACCGCGAGGAGGGCGTCGTTGTCGGCCGCGATGTCGGAGGTCTTCTCGGTGACGTTCTGGCCGAACGCGTTCTGGGCGAACGCCGAGCGCAGGTCGGTCGCGTCACCCAGGACGACGTCCGCGACGTAGTACGTCACGGTGTCGTCGCCCGACCCCTCGACGACCTGCCGCACGCTCACGCTCGTCCCCGACGAGGTCGAGGCGTCGGCGGAGACCGCCGTCTCCGACGAGGTCCGGGACGAGCCGCCCGACGACGCCCCCTGCGTCCCGACATCGCTCGCCTGGTCCGCCTCGTAGGCCGCGACGTCGGCGATCTCGACGTGCTCGACCACGTACCGGTCGAGGGCCCATGCGGTCGCTCCGCCGAGGGTCAGCGTCAGGGCGAGGCCGCCCGCGAGGAACGCTCGCCGTCGTCGACGGCGCCGGGCGGGCGGAGCGTCGAGCGGGGTGCCGGGGTGCTGGTCGTCTGTCATGCACCCAGGTCTACGGAGCGCACGTGTGCCGGGTGCAGGTGCCGGCTGAGGGGTCGCTGTGAGGTGCGTCCTGACGGCGGCACGTGATCGGTGTCACGGCGACACGCTCCCACGGAACTCTCAGGTGAGACGTCGCTCACTCTTGTACCCCGGTACGACTAATACATACTTTCGGCCCGGTTCCCGCGTGATTTCATGGATGCATGAAGAAGCAGATGATGGCACTCGCTGCCGTGGGCGCGATCGCGCTCCTGAGCGCGTGCGGAACCGACACCACGACCGACAGCGGCTCGGCCACCGACGAGACCCCTGCCGGCGCGACGAACCTCCAGGTGTGCGCGAAGTACTTCGACGGCGGTGAGCAGTCCGTCGCGCAGCGCGTCACGGACGAGCTCGAGTTCGACATGGCGGCCCTCACGGACGACCAGTCGAACGCGATGCGCAGCACCAACATCCAGCTCGAGGCCATCCTGCGCCTCGCTGGCCCCGAGGACACCAACCTCGTCATCAGCAAGATCAAGACCCCGTTCCAGATGGCTGACGACATCGCCGACGAGACCGGGACCGAGATCGACACGACCGGCGTGGCCGAGGCCGTGGCCGACCTCCAGACGATCTGCGACAACGCCGGGTACACCGCTTCCTGACCCTCAGCAGCGACCTCGCCCCCATCCCGGGCGAAACCCCGAGAGCCGGTACCGCCCAGAAGGCGGCACCGGCTCTCGTCGTTCACGGGAGTCCCCGGGTCAGCGGGTCATCTCGCCCTCGGCGACCTCCTCGACGGCAGCCGCCGCGAACTGGCTCTCGTAGAGCCGCGCATACGCACCGCCCTTCTCGATGAGCACCTCGTGGTTGCCCATCTCCACGATCGCCCCGTCCTCCATGACGAGGATGACGTCGGCGTCGCGGATGGTCGAGAGCCGGTGCGCGATGACGAACGACGTCCGCCCGGCGCGCAGCGCGTTCATGGCCTGCTGCACGAGCACCTCGGTGCGCGTGTCGACCGAGCTGGTCGCCTCGTCGAGGATGAGGATCGCCGGGTCGGCGAGGAACGCGCGCGCGATGGTCAGGAGCTGCTTCTCCCCCGCGCTCACCCCCGAGCCCTCGTCGTCGATCACGGTCGCGTACCCGTCGGGCAGCGTGCGCACGAACGGGTCCACGTGGGTCGCCCGCGTCGCCTCGAGGAACTGCTCCTCGGTGACCCGGGCGCCGTCGGGCACGCCGTAGCGCAGGTTCTCCTCGATGGTGCCCTTGAAGAGCCAGGTGTCCTGGAGCACCATCCCGATGTTGGACCGCAGCCCGTCGCGGCTCATGGTCCGGGTGTCGACGCCGTCGAGCGTGATGCGCCCGCCGTCGACCTCGTAGAACCGCATGATGAGGTTCACGAGCGTCGTCTTGCCGGCCCCGGTGGGCCCGACGATCGCGACCGTCTGGCCGGGCTCGGCGACGATCGACAGGTCGTCGATGAGCGGGCGGTCGGGCACGTAGCGGAACGACACGTCCTCGAACGCGACCCGGCCCTGCACGTCCGTGACCACGACCGCGGGCGACGGGTCCGGGGACTCCTCGTCGGCGTCGAGCAGCTCGAACACGCGCTCCGCGGAGGCGACGCCCGACTGCAGGAGGTTCATCATCGACGCGATCTGGGTGATCGGCTGCGTGAACTGGCGCGAGTACTGGATGAACGCCTGGACGTCACCGAGCGAGAGCGTGCCCGACGCGACGCGCAGGCCACCGACGACCGCGACGATCACGTAGTTGAGGTTCGCGACGAAGCCCATCGCGGGTTGGATGATCCCCGAGATGAACTGCGCCTTGAAGCTCGCCTCGTACAGCTCGGCGTTCTCGTCGGTGAACGTGTCGACGGCCGTCTGCTGGTGGCCGTAGACCTTGACGAGCGCGTGGCCCGTGTACATCTCCTCGACGTGCGCGTTGAGGCGCCCGGTCGCTGCCCACTGCTTGATGAACTGGGGCTGCGAACGCTTGGCGATCAGCGCCGTGACGAGCACCGACAGGGGCACCGTCACGAGCGCGATGACCGCGAGCAGGGGCGAGATCCAGAACATCATGGCGAGCACGCCGACCACGGTCAGGACCGAGGTCACGAGCTGCGAGAGCGTCTGCTGGAGCGTCTGGGCGACGTTGTCGATGTCGTTGGTGACGCGACTGAGGACCTCGCCCTTCTTCTGCCGGTCGAAGTACGACAGCGGCAGCCGGCCCAGCTTGGCCTCGACCTCGGCGCGCAGGCGACGCACGGTGCGCTGCACGACCGACGTCGTCACACGGCCCTGGATCCAGCCGAAGAAGAACGAGCCGATGTAGATCGCGAGGACCCACAGCAGGATGACGCGCAGCGCGGTGAAGTCGATGCCCTGCCCGGGCACGACGTCCATGGCCGCGAGCATGTCGGCCTGTGTGCCCTGTCCCGTGGCGCGCAGGTTGTCGACGGCCTGCGCCTTGGTGATGTCCGCGGGCATCTGCGAGCCGATCACGCCCGCGAAGATGACGTTGGTGCCGTTGCCGAGCAGCTTGGGGCCCAGCACGGCGAGCGTCACGGACAGGACCGACAGGACCGTGATGGCCACGACCGCGAGCCGCTCGACCCGCAGGTAGCCCGCGAAGCGCTTGAGCGAGCCGGTGAAGTTCATCGCCTTCTCGGTCGGCATGCCCATGCCGCCCATGGGACCGTGGCCGCCGCCCTGGGGTCGCCCCTTGAGGCGCGTCGAGGACAGGTCGGGCTTGTCGCCCGCGGGCTCGTCCTGCACGCCGCCCGACGGCGTCACGTGCGGCTCGGCGTTCTTGTCGCCCGGGTTGTCGCTCGGGCGAGGGGTCTGGGTGCTCATGCTGCCTCCTGCGCCGAGAGCTGCGAGTACACGATCTCCTGGTACGTCTCGCACGTGGCCAGGAGCTCGTCGTGGGTGCCGGTGCCGACGATGCGGCCGTGGTCGAGCACGACGATCTGCTCGGCGTGCCGGATGGTCGCGACGCGCTGGGCGACGAGCAGGACCGTGGCCTCGCGGGTCCGCGGGGCGAGCGCGAGCCGCAGGGCCGCGTCGGTCGCGTAGTCGAGGGCCGAGAACGAGTCGTCGAACAGGTAGACGCTGGGCTTGCGGACGATCGCGCGGGCGATCGCGAGCCGCTGGCGCTGGCCGCCGGAGAAGTTGGTACCGCCCTGCGCGACGGGGGCGTCGAGCTGCCCGTCGAGCTGCTCGACGAACTCGCGCGCCTGCGCGACCTCGAGCGCCTCCCACACCTCCTCGTCGGTCGCGTCCTCCTTCCCGTAGCGGACGTTGTCCGCGACGGTCCCGGAGAACAGGTACGCCTTCTGGGGCACGTAGCCGATCATCGACCACAGGTCCTGGAGCGAGACGTCGCGGACGTCGGTGCCGTCGATCCGCACGGACCCGGCGGTCGCGTCGAAGAGCCGCGGGACGAGCTGGAGCAGCGTCGTCTTGCCCGAGCCCGTGGACCCGATGATCGCGGTCGTGCCGCCCGGCCGGGCCGTGAACGAGAGGTCGTGGAGCACGGGGTCCTCGGCGCCGGGGTACCGGAAGTCGACGCCGGAGAACGTGATGACTCCGGTGCGGTCGGCGCGGGCCGCCAGGCGCACGGGCGTCTGGGGCTCGACGACGGTCGTCTCGGTGTCGAGGACCTCGCCGATGCGCTCGGCCGAGACGGCGGCGCGCGGGACCATCATGAAGATCATGGTCGACATCATCACGGCCATGAGGATGTACATGATGTAGCTGAGGAACGCGGTCAGGGCGCCGATCTGCATCCCGTTCTCGACGCGGTACGCGCCGAACCACAGGACGGCGACGCTGGTCGCGTTCATGACGAGCATGACGGTCGGGAACATGAGCGCCATGAGCTTGCCCACGCGCAGCGACGTGTCGTAGAGCCGGTCGTTCGCGACGGCGAACCGCTCCTCCTCGCGACGCTCGCGCACGAACGCACGGATGACGCGGATGCCGGAGATCTGCTCGCGCAGCACGCCGTTGATCGCGTCGATGCGCTTCTGCATCTTGCGGAAGTACGGCACCATGCGGGACACGATCAGCCCGACCACGATCCCCAGGACGGGCACGACGACCAGCAGCAGCGCCGAGAGCTCGACGTCCTCCTGGAGCGCCATGATGACGCCGCCCACGAGCATGATGGGCGCCATGACCATGATGGTGAAGGCCATGAGCACGACCATCTGGACCTGCTGGACGTCGTTCGTCGTGCGCGTGATGAGCGAGGGGGCGCCGAGCACGCCCATCTCCTGCGCGGAGAAGGACTGGACGCGCGTGAAGAGCCCGCCCCGCACGTCGCGCCCGAACGACATGGCGACCTTGGCGCCGAAGTACACCGCGACGATCGCGCAGATCACCTGCCCGAGGCTGATGACGAGCATGACGCCGCCCGTACGCATGATGTAGGCGGTGTCACCCTGCGTGACGCCCTTGTCGATGATGTCGGCGTTGAGGCTGGGGAGGTACAGGGTCGCGATGGTCTGAACGAGCTGGAGCACGAGCAGGATCACGATGGGCGTCCGGTAGGGACGCAGGTACGTCCTCAGTAGACGAAGGAGCATGTGGGGGGTCCTGTCGGGGATGGGGGCGAGAGGAGGACGGGGATCTCGACGATGCCCGACGACGGAGCGCACGTCGAGCTGTTTCGGTGACCTCGCAGACCGGTCCAGCATGCGTCGCCGGGGCGGCGACCGCGAGGGCGAGGCGGCGGCGTCAGGCGAGCGACGCCGTCGGGACGGGGGCCACGGGCGGGCCGTTCGCCCGGCACGGGTCGTCGAGGACGCCGTGCAGGAAGACGTCGACGATCTGGGTCGGGTCGAGCGGCCCGCCCTGGGACATCATGGGGCTCGCGTGACCGTGGACGAGGAAGAAGAACACGCTCGCCGCGACGCGCGGCTCGGTGCGCAGCTCGGGGGCGAACGGTGCGACGCGCGCCTCGATCGCGCCGACGATGTCCTGGACGGCAGACATCCGGGCGTCCCGGTGGGAGTCCGCGCCCTGCTCGCCATGGTCGCCGTGGCGGTGGTGCGGGGCGTCGCCCGGGTCGCCGGGCCGGGTGTGCCGGCCGGGCTTGCCGTGCCGGTCCCCCATGAACTGGTGGGCGACCTGGACGATCTTGGCCGTCGCACGCTGGCTCTCCTGGATGAGGTCGGCCAGGGCGACGAGGGTCGTCTCGAGCGAGTCGCGATCCGGGAGGTCGTCGATCGCCCGGACCAGCGGGGCGGGGTCGAGGGCCGCGACCAGGGCTGCGTGGAGGAGCTCGTCCTTGTCCTCGAACGCCCGGAACAGGGTGCCCTCTGCGACGTTCGCGGCCTCGGCGATCTGGCGGGTCGTCACCGCGGCGCCGTAGCGCGCGAGCAGCGGGACGGTCGCGGAGGCGATCGCCGCGCGACGGTCGTCGCGGCTCATGGGTCGGGCTCGGCCCGAGGGTGTGGTCACGCCCTCGACCCTAAGTGAGTGAGCACTCACTCGTCAAGGTTGCCCGGCGCAACGGATGGGAGGGCGCAGCGAGCCCGCAGGGTACCGGCGGACGTCGGAGGGGCGCCGCTCGCGCGACGCCCCTCCGGGTACCCCTGTTCCTGCCGCGCCACGTGGGACGCGTACCGACCGACGCTACGGGCGCTCCTCCGGGCCGCCCTCCGCGCCACCGTCCTCGGGTGCGTCCGCCGGGGGCGCGCCGAGGGGGCGCGGCGCGGCCGTGCCCGGCTCGGGGGTCGGCGCGAAACGCTGCCCCGGGCCACCGGGACGCTGCCCGCGCTCGGCCTGCTGGTCGAACGGCAGGCCCGAGTGCGTGCCGGCGCTCGTCGCGTCGGCCGTGGCGGCCTCGGCCTGGCGACGCGCCTCCGCGAGGGCCTCTGCGGGGTCGACCAGCGCCGGGGTCCCGAACTTCACACGGTCGCGGTCACGCTCGCGGCGCGCGGCCTCGGACGCCTCCAGACCGTCACCGGACGGGGTCGGCACACCGCCGAAGCCCTGGGCGATCGAGCCCAGCGCGGCCGTGAACTCGGTGGGGACGACCCACAGCTTGCTCGCGGTGCCGTCGGCGATCTTCGGCAGCATCTGGAGGTACTGGTAGGCGAGCAGCTTGGGGTCGGCGTCGCCCTCGTGGATGGCGTCGAAGACCTGCAGGATGGCGCGGGCCTCACCCTCGGCGTTCAGGATCGCGGCCTGGGCGTTGCCCTCTGCCCGCAGGATCGCGGCCTGCTTCTCACCCTCGGCCGTCAGCACCTGGGACTGCTTGATGCCCTCGGCCGTCAGGATCGTCGCACGACGGTCACGCTCGGCTCGCATCTGCTGCTCCATCGAGCCCTGCACGCTCGCGGGCGGGTCGATCGACTTGAGCTCGACGCGATTGACGCGCACGCCCCAGCGACCCGTCGCCTCGTCGAGCACTCCACGGAGCTGGCCGTTGATCTGGTCACGGCTCGTCAGTGTCTGCTCGAGGTCCATGGACCCCACGACGTTACGGAGCGTGGTGACGGTGAGCTGCTCGATGCCCTGGATGTAGTTCGCGATCTCGTAGACCGCGGACTTGGGCTCGGTAACCTGGAAGTAGATGACGGTGTCGATGCTGACCACGAGGTTGTCGGACGTGATCACGGGCTGCGGCGGGAAGGACACGACCTGCTCGCGCAGGTCGACACCCGCGCGC
This sequence comes from Oerskovia sp. NPDC056781, assembly GCF_042789955.1. Classification (NCBI taxonomy): domain Bacteria; kingdom Bacillati; phylum Actinomycetota; class Actinomycetes; order Micrococcales; family Cellulomonadaceae; genus Oerskovia; species Oerskovia sp. NPDC056781. The sequence continues at coordinate 10,171 of NZ_JBHUAD010000014.1, read as the reverse complement.
ACACGGTCGACGAACGGGATGAGCAGGTGCAGTCCCGGCTCGAGCGTGCTCGAGTACCGGCCCAGCCGCTCGATGATCAGCGCGGTCGCCTGCGGGACGATCCGCACGGCCTTCACGAGCGCGATGATCACGAACAGCAGGATCAGTCCGAGGACGACGTACACGGCGATCATTCCGGGGTCTGGGTCACTCATCGATCTTCTCCTGAGGATGGTTCTCGGTGGGCTGACGGGTCACGCGGTACTGGTCGTGCTGGTGTGGTGCGGTGCGTGGAAGACAGGGAACGGTCCGGTGCGACGAGGCCGTGGAGCGACGGCACGAGCCGCCGGGGCGACGATCACGAGCGACGGACGGACGCCGCGCGGTTCCACGGCCTGTTCGAGGCGCCCGAGGACGGGCACCGAGGCCACGCTCAGACCGTGTGGCTGTCCGGGGCGAGCGACTGGACGACCGCGGTCGCACCGTCGATGCGCACGACCCGGACCTCGGCGCCGATCGGCAGCTCGGGCGAGCCGTCCACGGTCCGGGCGCTCCAGATCTCGCCCTGGAGCTTGATCCGTCCGCTGAGCTCGGTCACACGGTCCACGACGACGGCGGTCCGGCCGATCTGGGCGGCGGCACCGGTCTCGGCGAGCGGGACACGGTGGCGCAGGTGGCGCAGGAGCCAGGGACGCAGCGAGAGCAGCAGCGCGGCCGACACCACGGCGAACGTGATGATCTGGAGCCACAGCGGGCCACCGGCCGCGTTCACGCCGGCCGCGGCGAACGCTCCGCCCGCGAACATGATCAGCACGAGGTCGAGGGAGATGATCTCGATGAGGATGAAGAGCAGACCTGCTCCGACCCACCACAACCAGTCCATGACGGTTCCTTCCGTCGTGAGGCTCGTTCGCTGCACGTCGTCGACGTGTCGACACCACCTGCGTTCTTTGCCCAGATTTTACCGGAAGAACGAGATCCGTGCACCTATCGGGCGTGTCGGGTACGCCACCGTGCGCGCCCTCGACGGGGCCCGTCAGCGAGCCGCGCGCGCCATCCAGCGACCGCCGCCGTGGGCCACGAGCAGAGGCAGCCCGAACGCCTCGCTGAGGTTCTGGGCCGTGAGGACCTCGGTCAACGGACCGGCTCGGTGCACCGCGCCGTCCTTGAGTAGCAGGACGTGCGTGAAGCCCGGCGGGATCTCCTCGACGTGGTGCGTGACCAGGACCAGCACGGGCGAGGCCGGGTCCGCCGCGAGCTCGGAGAGCGCGCCGACGAGCTCTTCGCGGCCACCCAGGTCGAGACCCGCCGCAGGCTCGTCGAGGAGCAGCAGCTCGGGGTCCGTCATGAGGGCGCGGGCGATCTGGACGCGCTTGCGCTCGCCCTCGCTCAGGGTCCCGAACAGACGCTCGGCGAGCGGCAGCACGTCGAAGGCCGCGAGGAGGTCGTCAGCACGCTCGGCGTCGAAGTCCTCGTACGTCTCGGTCCAGCGTCCCGTGACGCCGTACGCCGCGGTCAGCACCACGTTGCGCACGGTCTCCGCGGCGGGGATCTGCTCCGCGAGCGCCGCGCTCGCGAGCCCGATGCGGGGGCGCAGCCCGAACACGTCCGTGCGTCCGATGCGCTCGCCCAGGAGGTCCGCGGTCCCCGAGGTGGGGTGCATGCGCGCCGCCGCGATCTGCAGCAGGGTCGTCTTCCCGGCGCCGTTGCGGCCCAGGATCACCCACCGCTCGCCCTCGTTCACCTGCCAGTCCACGGAGTCGAGGATGGTCTTCGTGCCACGGCGCACCGTGACTGCCTGCAGGTCCAGAACCGAGCTCATGGGACACGACCCTATAGGTTGGCTGACGTGGAATCCCACTCGACCCTCCCGCTCCCCCGCGCCGTCGTCCTCGCCCTGTGGGTGCAGGCCCTGGCCCCGCAGCCCGGCGTGGCCCAGGCGCCCGACGACGCGCTGCTCCGACGTGCCGTCGCGGCCGTCCGGCAGGACGACGAACCTCACACCGTCGAGGGGTCCGACGACGCCTCGACGCTCCTCGAGCTCATCACGCGCTGGACCCGCGGTCCGGTCGAGGTCTGCGCGGTCCTCCCGGCTCCCGGTGACGTCCTGGGGGTGCCTGCCGCCGTGAGCCCGGACGCGACCGACGCGCAGGAGTGCCTGCTCGTGCAGTCCGCCGAGGGCTCGTGGGCGCTCGTGCCCGAGGTCACGGAGTTCGGGAGCGTCTACGAGACGGGTCACCTCGTCGCCTGGCACGTGACGCCCGTGCCGACGTGGCGCACCCAGGTGCTCGCCGCCGTCGGGCCGCTGGCCGACGCCGAGCGTGACCTGCGCGTGGCGCTCCTGACCGCGACCGAGGCCCTCGCCTCGCTGGACGTGGCGCGCTGGCGCGAGGACGCAGCCGAGACGATCGCGTCGCTACGGTCCACGACTCCCCCCGACTGGCCGCTGCCGGCGGTGCGCGGGGAGGCCGAGGCGCGCCGGGTGCGCGTGCTCGCGCAGGCCGCGCGGCTGCGGGCCATCGTCGACCTCGCCACGGCCGACGACGGCGGCGCGGTCAACCTGTGGCAGGCCGACCAGCGCTCGACCGCCCTGCGCGAGGTCGACCGGGCCGCGCGGCGGGCGATGTCCGCCGCGACGGCTCGCTACGCGACCGGGCCGGACCCGAGCACGCTGCGGTAGACCTCGAGCGTGCGGTCCGCGATCGCGTCCCACGCGAAGTGGTCCTCGACCCGGGTGCGCGCCGCACGGCCCATCTCGCGGGCCCGCTCGGGGTCGGACACGACCGCCACGAGCGCGGCGGCGAGGTCGGCCACGAAGCGGTCAGGGTCCACGGGCGCGCCCGTCCCGTCGTCGACCTGCTCGATGGGGACCAGGTGGCCCGTGACGCCGTCGTCGATCACCTCGGGGATGCCTCCCGTAGCGGACCCCACGACCGGCAGCCCCACGGCCATGGCCTCGAGGTTGACGATGCCGAGCGGCTCGTAGACCGACGGGCACACGAAGACCGTCGAGGCCGCGAGGACCGCGACGAGCTCCTCGCGCGGGAGCATCTGCTCGATCCAGACCACGCCCGTACGCTGCTCCGCGAGGCGCGCGACGGCGTCGCTCACCTCGGTCGCGATCTCGGGGGTGTCGGGCGCGCCCGCACAGAGGATCAGCTGGACCTCGGGGGGCAGCTCGGCGGCCGCCCGCAGCAGGTACGGCAGGCCCTTCTGACGCGTGATGCGCCCCACGAAGACCACGGCCGGGCGCTCGGGGTCGATCCCGAGGTCGCGGACCACGCGGTCCGCCGCGGCGACCTGCGCCTCGGACTCGGGCCGGCGCCAGCCGTCCAGGTCGATCCCGTTGTGGACCACGTGGACCTTGGCCGGGTCGACGTCCGGGTAGCAGCGCAGGATGTCCGCACGCATGCCCGCCGAGACCGCGACGATGCCCGCGGCAGCCTCGTAGGCGGTCTTCTCGGCCCAGCCGGACAGCGCGTAGCCGCCGCCGAGCTGCTCGGCCTTCCACGGCCGCAACGGCTCGAGCGAGTGCGCGCTGAGGACGTGCGGGATCCCGTGCAGGAGCGAGGCCAGGTGGCCGGCGAGGTTCGCGTACCAGGTGTGCGAGTGCACGAGGTCCGCGCCAGCGACGTCGTCGGCCATCGCGAGGTCCACGCCGAAGGTGCCCAGGACCGCGTTCGCCGACGCGAGCGAACCGGGGACCGAGTAGCCCGTCACGCCCTCCTCGGCGCGCGGCCCGTCGAACGCGCGCACGCGCACGTCGATGCGCTCGCGCAGCACTCGGGACAGCTCGGCGACGTGGACGCCCGCGCCTCCGTAGACGTAGGGCGGGTACTCACGGGTCAGCAGGTCGACTCTCACGCGCCACACGCTAGCGCGGTCCGCGGGACTCGTGCGCACCGCCCCGCCCGGGCGGCCGTCACCATGTCGTGGGACGAACCGCGACCACCCTGCGGTTCGGGCGATACGAACCACGCTCTGGGCCTTAAGGTTTTGCCCATGGCCGCCCCACGTGTCCTTGCAATCGTCCTCGCCGGTGGCGAGGGCAACCGGCTCATGCCGCTCACCGCCCACCGCGCCAAGCCCGCCGTACCGTTCGGCGGCATCTACCGCCTGGTCGACTTCGCGCTGTCGAACCTGGTGAACTCGCACTACCTGCACATCGTCGTGCTGACGCAGTACAAGTCCCACAGCCTCGACCGCCACATCACCAAGACGTGGCGCATGTCGTCGTTGCTCGGGAACTTCGTCGCGCCGGTGCCGGCACAGCAGCGGGTGGGCAAGCACTGGTACCTCGGCAGCGCCGACGCGATCTACCAGTGCCTCAACATCATCGAGGACGAACGCCCCGACATCGTCGTGGTCGTCGGTGCGGACCATGTGTACCGCATGGACTTCTCCCAGATGGTCGACGCGCACATCGCCTCGGGCGCCGAGCTCACCGTCGCCGGAATCCGCCAACCCATCTCCATGGCCGACCAGTTCGGGGTCATCGACACCGACCCCGAGGACCCGGCCAAGATCCGCGCGTTCCTCGAGAAGCCGACCGACCCCGTCGGCCTGGCCGACTCCCCCGGCGAGATCCTCGCGTCGATGGGCAACTACGTCATCGACGCCGACGCGCTCGTGGCCGCCGTGACGGCCGACGCGAGCGACCCGGACTCGCGACACGACATGGGCGGGGACATCGTCCCGGCCTTCGTCGCGCGCGGCACCGCGGGCGTCTACGACTTCATCCGCAACGACGTCCCCGGCTCCACCGACCGGGACCGCGACTACTGGCGCGACGTCGGGACCCTCGACGCGTACTACGACGCGAACAAGGACCTCATCTCGATCACGCCCGTCTTCAACCTGTACAACGACGAGTGGCCCCTGCACACCGGGTACGTCGGCCTGCCGCCGGCCAAGTTCGTCCACTCGGGCCAGGGACGGCTGGGCCACGCCGCGGACTCGCTCGTCTCCCCCGGCGTCATCATCTCCGGCGCCACCGTCGTGGGCTCCGTCCTGTCCCCCGGCGTCTACCTGCACTCCTGGTCGTCCGTCTCCGACTCCGTCCTCATGGATGGCGTCCAGGTCGAACGGCACGCCCAGGTCCACCGCGCGATCCTCGACAAGAACGTGATCGTCACCGAGCGTGCCCGCATCGGCCTCGACCCCGAGCAGGACCGCGCCCGCGGCTTCACGGTCACCGACTCGGGCATCACCGTCGTCCCCAAGGGAACCATCGTTGAATAGCACCATGACCGCCCGCCCCGCCTCGACCCGCCGCCTCGTCGTGATGGACGTGGACTCCACGCTCATCACGCAGGAGGTCGTCGAGCTGCTCGCCGACCACGCCGGGACGCGCGAGCTCGTGGCGGACGTGACCGAGCGCGCGATGCGCGGAGAGATCGACTTCGCGGAGTCGCTGCGCGAACGCGTCGCGACCCTGGCCGGGGTCCCGGTCAGCGCGTTCGAGGACGTGCTCGAGAAGGTCACGCTCACTCCCGGCGCCCCCGAGCTCGTCGCCGAGCTCCAGCGCCGCGGGTGGACCGTGGCGCTCGTGTCGGGAGGCTTCGAGGAGATCGTGGCCCCCCTGGCCGCGCGGCTGGGGATCACGCACTTCCGGGCGAACCGCCTCGAGGTCTCGGACGGCCGCCTGACGGGGCGCACGACCGGCCCTGTGATCGACCGGGCCACCAAGGAGGTCACGCTGCGCGACCTCGCGGCGGCCGAGGGCGTCGACATGGCGGGCACCGTCGCGATCGGCGACGGCGCCAACGACCTCGACATGATCGGCGCCGCGGGAATCGGGATCGCGTTCGCCGCCAAGCCCGTCGTGGTCGCCCAGGCGCCCTACTCGGTGCCGGGACCGCGCCTCGACGCGGTGCTGGAGATCATCGACGCGCAGGACCGGACGGCCTGACCTCCGGCACGACGAAGGCCCCCTCTTCCCGGTCTGCGGGAGGAGGGGGCCTTCGAGGCGTCGGGAGCGGTCGCGTGCCGACCTCAGCTCGAGGGGCGCCCGACGTACGTCAGGTCCGCGACGCCGTCGGTCCACTCGCTCCACGGCGTGAGGGACTCCAGCACGCTGTAGGTCGCGGTCGGGACCCCGACGCGGACCTGCGCCAGGGCGCCCGAGTCCGAGCCGGAGGAAGCCAGGTGCGCGGCCGTGGCCGCCATGGTCGGCTCGTGACCGATCACGAGGAGCGTCCGCACGCGGGAGTCCGCGCCGTGGACCAGGTCCACGACGTCCTTGACCCCCGCGGCGTACAGGGTGTCCGTCACCACGACCTCGGGCGCGACGTCGCCGAGGTTCGCGGCGAGCAGCTCCCAGGTCTGGCGCGTGCGCAGCGCCGAGGAGCACAGGACGAGCTCGGGGACGAGCGCGGAGTGGGCGAGCGCGGCACCGACCCGGCCGGCCTGACGCCGCCCGTTGAGCGCGAGCGGCCGCAGGACGTCGTCGACGCCCCCCGCAGGCTCGGCCTTGGCGTGCCGGAGCAGCACCAACCGGTGCGTACGGCCCGGTGCCCCGGACCCGGTGGCGTCGAACGCCGCCGCCGATCGGCCATCTCGCACGTTCGTCCCTCTCGTCACAGACCCATGGCGTGCACGCCGCCGTCGACGTGCACGATCTCCCCCGTCGTCGCCGGGAACCAGTCTGACAGGAGAGCGACGACCGCGCGTGCGGCGGGCTCTGCGGTCATCTGGTCCCAGCCGAGGGGGGCACGCGTGGGCCAGCCGTCCTCCATCTGCTCGAACCCGGGGATCGACTTCGCGGCCGTCGTGCGGATCGGGCCGGCCGAGACCAGGTTCGTGCGGATGCCCTCGGGACCGAGGTCGCGCGCGAGGTAGCGGTTCGCGGACTCGAGCCCGGCCTTCGCGACGCCCATCCAGTCGTACACGGGCCAGGCGAACTGCGCGTCGAACGTCAGCCCGACCACGGCGCCACCGTTCGTCATGAGCGGCTTCGCGGCCACTGCGAGGGACTTGTAGGAGAAGGTCGAGACCTGCAGAGCGGTCGCGACGTCCTCCCAGCTCGCGGAGAGGAAGTTGCCGCCCATGACGGACTGCGGCGCGAACCCGATCGAGTGCACGACGCCGTCGAGCGTGTCGACGTGCTCACGGACCGCGTCGACCAGACCTGCGAGGTCCTCCTCGTTCGTCACGTCGAGCTGCACGACGGGCGCCTCGACCGGCAGGCGCTTGGCGAACGCCTGCGTGAGCTTCATCTGGCGACCGAACGAGGAGAGCACGACGGTGGCCCCCTCCTCCTGCGCGAGCCGGGCCGCGTGGAACGCGATCGAGGAGTCGGTGAGGACACCGGTGACCAGGAGCTTCTTGCCTTCGAGCAGACCCATCAGTTCTTCTTCCGTTCTTTCGTCGTGCGCTGCTTGAGCGTACTCATGGACGACCCGCACCGACAGTTCTGGAGGGGCCGTGCGGTGTGTCGAGGAACACGCTGTGCTCCCCGGTGGCGTGCGCGGTGTTTCGGGCTGTCCCGGTCCGCGCGTGCCGGTGGCCTCAGTGGCCCATGCCGAGGCCGCCGTCGACGGGGATCACGGCGCCGCTGATGTACCCCGCGTCGGGCGACGCGAGGAACTGCACGACGCCCGCGACCTCGTCCGCCTGGGCGAAGCGCCCCGCGGGGATGTTGGCCTTGTACTGCTTCTGGCGTTCCTCGGGCAGCTCGGCCGTCATGGCGGTCTCGATGAAGCCGGGGGCCACGACGTTCGCGGTGATGCCGCGCCCGCCCAGCTCGCGCGTGATGGAGCGGGCCATGCCGACCAGCGCGGCCTTGGACGCCGAGTAGTTGACCTGCCCCGGGCCGCCGTACAGGCCCACGACCGAGGAGATGAGGACGATGCGGCCCCGGCGCAGACGGATCATGCCCTTGGAGACGCGGCGCACGCAGCGGAACGTCCCGGTGAGGTTCACGTCGATGACCGACTCGAACTCGTCGTCGGTCATGCGCATGAGGAGCTGGTCGCGCGTGACGCCCGCGTTCGCGACGAGGACCTCGACGGGGCCGAGCTCGGCCTCGATCGCGGTGAACGCCGCGTCGACCGCGTCGGTGTCGGTGATGTCGCCCACGACGCCGAAGACCCCCTCGGGGAGGTCGCCGCTGCGGTAGATGGTCGCGACACGGTCGCCGTTGGCGACGAAGCGCTCGGCGATCGAGCGGCCGATGCCCCGGTTGGCGCCCGTGACGACCACGGTGCGCGGGGCGGGGGAAGCGGGGGCTTCGGACACGACATCTCCTCGTTCGGGTGGCTGGGAGGCGACGCCTGCGGCGGGAGAGGTCCCGCACGGCCGGCACGTCGCCGCCACGACCGTACCCCGCGCCCCGGACCGCGTGCGCGCAGGGACCATCACAGGCGGCAGGGGTCCTTTGTCGGGTTCCGACAAACGTAGGATGGAGGGGTGAGCAGCAACAACCAGGTGCCGAGCATCTCGAACGCACCGGAGTCGCTCGCGGAGGACCAGGCGCGGCGCACCAAGCGCTACCTCATCCAGATGGGGATCCGGCTCGTGTGCTTCCTCGCGGCGGTGATCGTCCACGGGTGGTTCTCGTTCGTCCTGATCGGCGCCGCGATCGTCCTGCCGTACGTCGCGGTGCTGCTCGTCAACGCCGGACGCGACCAGAAGTCCTACGACGTCTCACCCATGGAGCGCCTCCAGGTCGAGGCCGCGCCCGACCACCCGGGCCTCGGGCGGGTCGTCGAGCTCGACGACGAGGGCCGGGTGCGCGACGACGCTCCCGCCGCGTCGGACACGGCAGGCGGGGAGGGAGCCGCCGACGCGGCGGACACCGACCGGACAGCCGACCGTCCCGCGGGCCGGGCCGCCGACCCGACGACCGACCGAACTGACCGAACCACCGACCAGGAGCCGCACGATGGTTGACCTCCTCCACCTCGCCGACCCCGTCGACGAGGGTGAGCTGATCTGCAGCGGCAAGGGCTGCCGCGCCGAGGCCGTCTGGGGGCTGCTCTGGAACAACCCCAAGCTGCACACGCCCGAGCGCCGCAAGGTCTGGCTCGCGTGCGACGACCACCGCGAGCACCTCGAGACGTTCCTGGGCGCCCGTGACTTCTGGAAGCAGACCGTCCCCGTCGCCGATCTCGAGCGCCGGCCCGAGCTGTGACCCAGCCCTCCCCCGGCCCCGACCGCTCCGCCGGACCCGGCGAGGCCGCCGCTCCGCAGGGTGCCCGGCAGCCCGACGCGGCCCGGCTCGCGCACGACGTGTCGCGCGACGCCAAGGCCGAGCCCCGGACGCTGCGCCAGTGGGTCACGCTCGCGCTCGGGGTCCTGCTCGTGGCCGCGCTGTGCGTCCTCGCAGGCCGGTGGCAGTGGCACCGGTACGAGTCGCGCTCGGCGCAGATCGAGATCATCGAGTCGAACTACGACGCGGAGCCCGTGCCCCTCACGGACGTGCTCGACGGCCCCGGCGCGGTCCTCGACCCGCAGGAAGTCTGGCAGCGCGTGACGCTCGAGGGCTCCTACGTCGAGGACGCTACGGTCCTGCTGCGCAACCGTCCGGCGGGCGGCAAGGCCGGCTTCCACGTCCTGGTGCCGTTCGTGACGGCCCAGACCGACGGCGGCGAGAAGGTCGTCATGGTCGTCGACCGCGGCTTCGTGCCCCTGGGTGCCGACGCGAGCGCCCCCGACGCGGTGCCCGCTCCCCCGTCCGGGCCGGTCGAGGTGACCGTGAGCCTGCGCGCGGACGAGCCCGCGGCCCGTCGTGACGCCCCGGCCGGGCAGGTCCAGGCCATCAACACCGCCCAGGTCCTCGCCGAGGGGCCCGACGGCGCCGCGTGGGCCGAGGGGGCGACCGTGGGCGCGTACGGCTCGCTCCGGGCCGAGGACCCCGCCCCCTCCGCGTCGCTGCGCCCGCTCCCGGTACCGGACACCGACCCCGGCTCGCACCTGTCGTACACGTTCCAGTGGTTCGTCTTCGCCGCGGGCGCGATCGGCGGGTTCCTCATCCTGATCCGCCGCGAGAAGCGCGAGACCGTGACCGCGGGCGACCTGCTCGGCGAGCAGCGGGCGTCGGGCCGCGGTCCGGGCGAGACCGCGCCGCGCCGCAAGCGCGGACCCACCGCCGAGGAGGAGGAGGACGCGCTCATCGACGCGCAGCTCCCCGAGCCTCGCCCCTGACCGCCCGAGCGGCCGCACGACGAACGGCCCGCCTGCTCCTCGGAGC
>NZ_JBHUAD010000013.1:5468-34190 GCF_042789955.1 Oerskovia sp. NPDC056781 | reverse complement strand
GGCTCACACTCCTGTCATGCTCTCAGCGACACGGTCGACGCGCGCACCGGAGCGGGCAGCTCGCTGCTGCCCTGCAGGTACGCGTCGACCGACGCCGCCGCGGCACGACCCTCGGCGATCGCCCACACGATGAGCGACTGGCCGCGGCCCGCGTCGCCCGCGACGAAGACGCCGGGCACCGTGGCCGCGAAGTCGTCGCCGCGCGCCACGAGCCCGCGCGCCGTCAGCCCGATGTCGGACTGCGTCGCGAGCGTGTCCGTCTCGGGTCCCGTGAAGCCCATGGCCACGAGCACGAGATCGGCAGGGATCTCCTTCTCGGTGCCGGCCTTCGGGACGCGTCGCCCGTCCGGGAGGTACTCGGTCTCGGCGACGAGCAGCGCCCGCACCCGACCGTCCTCGCCCGCGAGGAACTCGACGGTCGAGGCCAGGTAGGCCCGCTCGCCTCCCTCCTCGTGCGAGGTCGAGACCTCGAACAGGATCGGGTCGGTCGGCCAGGGCTGGCCCGCGGCCCGCTCACGCGGCGGCTGCTTGCCGATCGCGAGCGTCGTGACGCTCGCCGCGCCCTGCCGGAGCGAGGTGCCCAGGCAGTCGGAACCCGTGTCGCCACCGCCGATGATGATCACGTTCTTGCCCGTCGCGAGGATCTGGTCCTCGACGGTCCCGCCCGCGACCACGGTGTTCGCCTGGTGCAGGAACTCCATGGCGAAGTGCACGCCGTCGAGCTCGCTGCCCGGCACCTGGAGCGCACGCGGGATCGTCGCGCCCGTCGCGAGCACGACGGCGTCGAACCGGCGCCGCAGCTCGTCCCAGGTGATGTCGACACCGATCTCCACGCCCGTGCGGAAGCGCGTGCCCTCGGCCTCCATCTGCGCGAGACGACGCTCGATGTGCGTCTTCTCGAGCTTGAAGTCCGGGATGCCGAACCGCAGGAGGCCACCGATCGCGGCGTCTCGCTCGTACACGACGACCGTGTGGCCGGCCCGCGTGAGCTGCTGCGCCGCAGCGAGACCCGCGGGCCCCGACCCGACGACCGCGACCGTCGAGCCCGTGAGGCGCTGCGGCACGTGCGGCGTGACGAAGCCGCGCGCGAACGCCTCGTCGATGATCGAGACCTCGACGTTCTTGATCGTCACGGCCGGCTGGTTGATGCCCAGCACGCAGCTCGACTCGCAGGGAGCCGGGCACACGCGCCCCGTGAACTCCGGGAAGTTGTTCGTCTCGTGCAGCCGCTCGCTGGCCTCGGCCCACTGGTCGCGCCAGACCAGGTCGTTCCACTCGGGGATGAGGTTCCCGAGCGGGCAGCCCTGGTGACAGAACGGGATACCGCAGTCCATGCAGCGGCCGGCCTGCTCCTTGAGGAACGGCTGCCCCTCGACGCGGTGCTCGTGGACGTCGCGCCAGTCACGCAGACGGACCTCGACAGGGCGGTTGGGCGGGAGCTCACGCTCCCGCACCTTCAGGAATCCGCGGGGATCAGCCACGGGCCACCTCCAAGATCTGGTCCCACACACCGGGGGCGGCAGGATCGAGACCGTCGAGCTCCGCCTGAGCGAGCGCCTTGCGCACGCGGGCGAACTCGGCCGGCAGGATGCGCGTGAAGCGAGCGCGCGCCGCGTCGAAGTCCTCGAGCAGCTCGGCCGCGACGGTCGAGCCCGTCTCCTCGAGATGCGTCCGGACCAGGCCCTCGACGAGCGCGCCGTCCGCGTCGTCGAGCGTGTCGAGCAGCAGCTCGCCCGAGGACACGCCGGTCGTGTTCATCGCCTGCGGGCGCAGGTCGAGCACGTAGGCCGTACCTCCCGACATGCCCGCACCGAGGTTGCGTCCGGTCGGTCCGAGGATCACGACGGACCCGCCGGTCATGTACTCGAGGCCGTGGTCGCCCACGCCCTCCACGACGAGCGTGGCGCCCGAGTTGCGGACCGCGAAGCGCTCGCCCACCAGGCCGCGCAGGAAGATCTGCCCGGACGTGGCGCCGTAGCCGATGACGTTGCCCGCGACGACGTTGCTCGACCCGGTCAGGACAGCGGCACGGTCCGGACGGACGATGATGCGTCCGCCCGACAGGCCCTTGCCGACGTAGTCGTTCGCGTCGCCGAAGAGGCGCAGCGTGATGCCTCGCGGGAGGAACGCGCCCATCGACTGACCGGCCGATCCCGTGAGGGAGACGTCGATCGTGTCGTCCGCCAGACCCTCGCCGCGGTACCGCTTGGTCACCTCGTGACCGAGCATCGTGCCCACGGTGCGGTTGACGTTGCGGATAGGCAGGGCGATCCGCACGGGCTCACGGTTCTCGAGCGCGTCGGTCGCCAGCGCGATGAGCTGGTTGTCGAGCGCGCGGTCGAGCCCGTGGTCCTGCGTCGTCGTGTTGCGCAGCGACGAGCCCTCGACCGGCTGCGGCTTCTCCAGCACGGGCCCGAGGTCGAGCCCCTGGGCCTTCCAGTGCTCGACCGCCTTGCGGGTGTCGAGCGCCTCGACGTGCCCGACGGCCTCCTCGATCGAACGGAACCCGAGGCGGGCCAGGTGCTCGCGCACCTCCTCCGCGACGAACTCGAAGAAGTTCACGACGAACTCCGGCTTGCCCGTGAACCGGGCGCGCAGCTCGGGGTTCTGCGTCGCGACGCCGACCGGGCACGTGTCCAGGTGGCACACGCGCATCATGACGCAACCGGAGACGACCATGGGAGCCGTCGCGAAGCCGAACTCCTCGGCCCCCAGCAGCGCACCGATCACGACGTCGCGCCCGGTCTTCATCTGGCCGTCGACCTGGACCACGATGCGGTCGCGCAGGTTGTTCAGCACGAGCGTCTGCTGGGTCTCGGCCAGGCCGAGCTCCCACGGGGTGCCCGCGTGCTTGAGCGAGGTCAGCGGGCTCGCGCCCGTGCCGCCGTCGTGCCCCGAGATGAGCACGACGTCCGCGTGCGCCTTGGACACACCCGTCGCCACGGTGCCCACGCCGAACTCGCTCACGAGCTTGACGTGCACACGAGCCGACGGGTTCGCGTTCTTGGCGTCGTGGATGAGCTGCGCCAGGTCCTCGATCGAGTAGATGTCGTGGTGCGGCGGCGGGGAGATGAGCCCGACCCCCGGCGTCGAGTGACGCGTCTTGGCGACCCACGGGTAGACCTTGTGGCCCGGCAGCTGACCGCCCTCGCCCGGCTTCGCGCCCTGGGCGAGCTTGATCTGGATGTCGTCCGCGTTGGTCAGGTACTCGGACGTGACGCCGAAGCGGCCCGACGCGATCTGCTTGACCTTCGAACGACGCTCCGGGTCGTACAGACGCTCCGGGTCCTCACCGCCCTCACCCGTGTTCGACCGTCCGCCGAGCCGGTTCATCGCGATCGCGAGGGTCTCGTGCGTCTCGGCCGAGATGGAGCCGTAGGACATCGCCCCCGTGTTGAAGCGCTTGACGATCTCGCTGACCGGCTCGACCTCGTCGATCGACAGCGCCGGGCGCTGCCCCTCCTGGAACTCCAGGAGGCCGCGCAGCGTCATCAGACGCGTCGACTGGTCGTCGACCCGCTGGGTGTACTGGCGGAAGACGTCGTACCGGCGCTCGCGCGTCGCGTGCTGCAGGCGGAAGACGGTCTCGGGGTCGAACAGGTGCTCCTCGCCGTCGCGGCGCCACTGGTACTCGCCGCCCGTGGTGAGGCGGACGTGCGCCTGGTGGTTGCCCGAGGCCGGGTAGGCCTCGGCGTGCCGTGCGGCGACCTCGGCCGCGAGGACGTCGAGGCCGATGCCGCCGAGGCGGCTGGTCGTCCCGGCGAAGTAGTCCGCGACGAGCTCGTGCGAGAGACCGAGCGCCTCGAAGACCTGCGCTCCTCGGTACGAGGAGATGGTCGAGATGCCCATCTTGCTCATGACCTTCAGGACGCCCTTGCCGAGCGCCTTGATGAGGTTCTTCACGGCCTGCTCGGGGCTGACCGGGACGAAGCCCGACTTGGCGAGGTCCTCGACGGTCTCCATCGCGAGGTACGGGTTGACCGCGGCCGCGCCGTAGCCGATCAGGAGGGCCACGTGGTGCACCTCGCGGACGTCCCCGGCCTCCACGACGAGCGAGACCTGGGTGCGCGTGTGGCGGCGCAGCAGGTGGTGGTGCACCGCGCTCGACAGGAGCAGCGACGGGATCGGCGCGAGCTCCTGGTTCGAGTCACGGTCGGAGAGCACGATGAAGCTCGCACCCTCGGCCACGTGCTGGTCGACCTCGGCGAAGATCTCCTCGAGCCGGTCCTGGAGAGCCTGGCCGCCCCCACCGACGGGGTAGAGACCCTTGACGGTCACGGCCCGGAAGATGCCCTCGAGGGCAGGGTCGCGGTCGACGCGCAGGATCTTCGCGAGCTCGTCGTTGTCGAGCACGGGGAACGGCAGGATCAGCTTGCGGGCGTGCAGCGGGCTGTCGTCCAGGAGGTTCGGCTCGGGGCCGATCGCCCCGCCGATCGACGTGACCAGCTCCTCGCGGATCGCGTCGAGCGGCGGGTTCGTCACCTGGGCGAACATCTGCGTGAAGTAGTCGAACAGCAGCCGCGGCCGGCTGGACAGCACCGCGATCGGCGTGTCCGTGCCCATGGCGCCGAGCGGCTCGGCGCCCGTGCCTGCCATGGGGGTGAGCAGGATCCGCAGCTCCTCCTCGGTGTAGCCGAACGCGCGCTGGCGACGCTGGACCGAGGCGGGGCTGTGCGCGACGTGCTCACGCTCGGGCATGCGGTCGAGGTAGACCGAGTTCTCGGCGACCCACTGCGCGTACGGACGCTGCGCGGCGAGCTGCCCCTTGATCTCCTCGTCCTCGATGATGCGGCCCTGGCCCGTGTCGACCAGGAACATGCGGCCCGGCTCGAGCCGGCCCTTGCGCACGATCGTGGCCGGGTCGAGGTCCAGGACCCCGGCCTCGGACGCCAGGACGACGAGGCCGTCCTCGGTCACCCAGTACCGCCCCGGGCGCAGCCCGTTGCGGTCCAGGACGGCGCCGATGAGGGTGCCGTCGGTGAAGTTGAGGCACGCGGGGCCGTCCCACGGCTCCATGAGCGTGGAGTGGTACTCGTAGAAGGCCCGACGGTCCGGGTCCATCTCCGTGTGGTTCTCCCACGCCTCGGGCGCCATCATCAGGACGGCGTGCGGCAGCGAACGGCCCGACAGGTGCAGGAGCTCGAGCACCTCGTCGAAGCTGGCCGAGTCGCTCGAACCCTCCGAGCAGACCGGCAGCAGCGGCCCGAGGTCGCCGAGCTTGTCGCTCGCGAGCATGCCCTGGCGTGCGGCCATCCAGTTGCGGTTGCCCCGCACCGTGTTGATCTCGCCGTTGTGCGCGATCATGCGGAAGGGTTGGGCGAGCGGCCACGACGGGAACGTGTTGGTCGAGAAGCGCGAGTGCACCAGCACCAGCTCGCTCGCGTAGCGCGGGTCCGAGAGGTCCGGGAAGAACGGCTCGAGCTGCGCGACGGTCAGCATGCCCTTGTAGGTGAGCGTGCGCGAGGACAGCGACGCGAAGAACAGCCCGAGCTCGTGCTCGGCGCGCTTGCGCAGACGGTACGTCCGACGGTCCAGCTCGAGGCCGGACAGCTCGCGGGTCAGGTCGGCGACCACGAGCTGACGGAACGTCGGCATCGAGGCGCGCGCGCTCGGCCCGACGAGGTCCGCCGTCACGGGGACGTCGCGCCAGGCGAGGACGACGAGCTTCTCCTCGGTCGCGATGGCCTCGACCTGCCGGACCGCCTCGGCCGCAGCCACGGGGTCCTGCGGCAGGAAGGCCATGCCGATCGCGTAGTGGCCCGCGGGCGGCAGGTCGACGTCGACGACGTCCCGCACGAAGGCGTCGGGGATCTGGGTCAGGATGCCTGCCCCGTCACCGCTGTTCTCCTCGGCGCCGACGGCGCCGCGGTGGTCCAGGTTGAGCAGGGCCGTGAGCCCCGCGTCAACGATGTCGCGTCCGGGCGTGCCGCGGAGCGTCGCCACGAAGGCGACACCGCACGCGTCGTGCTCGGCCACAGGGTCGTACAGGCCCTGTGCCGAAGGCGCAGCAGCCCGGTGCAGCGGCGTGGTCATCAACACCGTCCTCACAGGCGCCCGGCCATGGGCCGGGCTTTGATCCAACTTGGGGGATTGTGGGACTTCATCGGCCCAACGGACATGACTGAACCTGCTGGATGGTTGTCCAGCGGGTTCGCCTATGAAAAGACGGATGCCTCAACGACCTGGGTCGGGTCTGGCAGCATCTGCCTGCTCGGGCTCCGCAGCATCGAGCGATACTGTCTCTTCGCGCCCTGGGTTTCGGCGCCCGACAACGATAAACGCAATCAACGCACCGACTCCGACCAGGATGGAGGTCCAGACGTTCAGTCGGAGACCGAGCACCAGCTCGGCGTCGTCGATGCGCAGCATCTCGATCCACACGCGGCCAAGCGTGTAGAAGAGAACGTACAGCCAGAATACCCGACCGTGACCCAACCTGAAGCGACGGTCGAGGTAGATGAGGAGGAAGGCTGCTGCGACGTTCCACAGCATCTCGTAGAGGAACGTCGGGTGGAACAGCGTCCCGGCCCCGCAGGTGAGTCCTGCGTTGCTGCAGACGTAGTCCGCGATGCTCGGGTCGACCTCGAGCCCCCACGGGAGGGTGGTGGGACCGCCGAACAGCTCCTGGTTGAACCAGTTGCCGAGCCGGCCGATCGCCTGGGCGAGCAGGAGGCCTGGGGCGAGCGCGTCCGCGAACGCCGGGAAGCTCACCTTCTGGCGTCGACAGCCGATGTAGGCACCCACGGCGCCGAGGGCGATCGCGCCCCAGATCCCGAGGCCGCCGTCCCAGATGCGCAGGGCCTTGAGCGGGTCGCCGTCGGGCCCCCAGTACGCGTCGGGCGAGGAGATGACGTGGTAGAGACGTCCACCGACGATGCCGAAGGGCACGGCCCAGAACGCGATCTCGAGGACGTCGTCGGCGTCGCCGCCACGCTCGACCCAGCGCTTGCGCGTGAGCCACACCGCGACCGCGATGCCCGCCAGGATCGCGAGCGCGTAGGCGCGCAGCGGGAAGGGTCCGACGTACCACGTGTGCTCGGAGGGGCTGGGGATCGAGGCGACCACGGGCCCGACGGCGGAGATCAGCCCGTTCATGCCGTCACCTGCCCGGTGGTCCCGTCGCCCGCGCGAGCCGTGCGGACGCCTTCCGCCAGGTCACGCGTGACCGTGCGCAGGTTCTCGAGGCGCTCCTCCCAGGGCTCGTCACCGAGGAGCGGACGGACGAAGGCCGAGCCGACGATCACGCCGTCGGCGTACCGTCCGACCTGCGCGGCCTGCGCGGCCGTCGAGACACCGAGCCCCACGCACACGTGCTCGCCCCCCGCGGCGCGGGTCGCGGCGACCAGCTCCTCGGCCCTGCTGCCGACCTCGGCGCGGACTCCGGTCACGCCCATGGTCGAGGCGGCGTAGACGAAGCCGCGCGACGCGGCCGCCGTCAGGCGCAGGCGCTCGGGGGTCGAGCTCGGCGCGACGAGGAACACCTTGTCGAGGCCGTGCGCGTCCGCGGCGGCGATCCACTCGCCCGCCTCGTCCGGGATGAGGTCGGCCGTGATGAGCCCTGCTCCCCCGGCAGCGGCCAGGTCGCGGGCGAAGGCCTCGACGCCGTAGCGCAGCACGGGGTTCCAGTAGGTCATGACGAGCACGGGGACACCGAGCGCCGCCACGGCCTCGACCGCCGTGAAGACGTCACGCACGCGCGTGCCACCCGCGAGGGCGTGCTCGACCGCGCGCTGGATGACCGGCCCGTCCATGACGGGGTCCGTGTAGGGCAGCCCGAGCTCGATGATGTCGACCCCGGACTCGACCAGCGCCGTCGCGGCCTGGACGGTCCCCTCGACGCTCGGGTAGCCGACGGGCAGGTAGCCGATGAGCGCCGCGCGCCCCTCGGCCGCCACCTCGTCGATCCGTGCCGACGTCGCGTGGGGGGCGCGGACGCCCCCGACGGTCCCGCTCACAGGCTGCTCCCTTCGCCGTCGACCACGGTGTCCGCGTCGATCAGGTCGAACCACCGCGCCGCGGTCGCGACGTCCTTGTCACCGCGGCCGGAGAGGTTCACCAGGATCACGGTGTCCTCCTTGCCCGCGGCCTGCGCCTCACGACCGATCCGCAGCGCTCCGGCCAGCGCGTGCGCCGACTCGATCGCCGGGATGATGCCCTCGGTGCGGCACAGGAGGCGGAAGGCCTCCATGGCCTCGACGTCGGTCACGGGCTCGTAGGTCGCCCGGCCCAGGTCGTGCAGCCACGAGTGGGCGGGGCCGACGCTCGGGTAGTCGAGCCCCGCGGAGATCGAGTGGCTGGGCAGCGTCTGGCCGTCCTCGTCCTGCATGAGGTACGAGCGCGCGCCGTGCAGCACGCCCGGCGCGCCACCGCTGAACCGTGCGGCGTGCTTGCCGGTCGGGACACCCTCTCCCCCGGCCTCGAAGCCGTAGAGCGCGACGTCCTTGTCGTCGAGGAACGCGTTGAACAGACCCAGCGCGTTCGACCCGCCGCCCACGCACGCCGCGAGGGCGTCGGGCAGGCGGCCGATCCGGTCGAGGATCTGCGCGCGCGCCTCCTCGCCGATGATGCGGTGGAAGTCGCGGACCATCTCGGGGAACGGGTGCGGCCCCGTGACCGTGCCGAGCAGGTAGTGCGTGGTGTCGACGTTGGCGACCCAGTCGCGCAGCGCCTCGTTGATCGCGTCCTTGAGGGTGCGCGAGCCGATCGTGACCGGGACGACCGTCGCACCGAGCAGGCGCATCCGCGCCACGTTCAGCGCCTGGCGCTCGGTGTCCTCCTCGCCCATGTACACGACGCACTCGAGGTCCATGAGGGCTGCCGCCGTCGCGGTGGCCACGCCGTGCTGCCCGGCGCCGGTCTCCGCGATGACGCGCTTCTTGCCCATGCGCTTGACGAGCAGCGCCTGGCCGAGCACGTTGTTGATCTTGTGCGACCCCGTGTGGTTGAGGTCCTCGCGCTTGAGGAAGACCCTCGCCCCCCCGGCGTGCTCCGCGAAGCGGGGCACCTCCGTGAGGGGGTTGGGGCGCCCCGTGTACTCCCTGTGCAGCCGGGCGAGCTCCTCCTGGAACGTCGGGTCGACGACGGCCTTGCGGTACTCGGCCTCGAGCTCGTCGAGAGCGGCGATCAGGGCCTCCGGGACGAAGCGTCCGCCGAAGTCCCCGAAGTAGGGGCCCTGCTGGTTCTGCAGGGAACGTGTTGCGTCGGGCACGCGGCCTGACCTCCTCGGTACGGGATCTGGGGTGTCGGGGGCTTGCTCAGTGGCGGACGGACCACAGCGACGGGTGCGACCCGGCCGCGACGAGGTCGGCGACCGACGCGCGCGGAGCGGCGTCCGTGACGAGTGCCTCGCCCACGAGGACGGCGTGCGCCCCGGAACGGGCGTAGTCCATGACGTCGTGCGGGCCACGCACCCCGGACTCGGCGATGCGGACGTACTCGTCGGGGATGGCCGGGGCGAGCCGTGCGAACGTCGTACGGTCGACCTCGAGGGTCTTGAGGTCGCGGGCGTTGACGCCGATGACGCGGGCACCGGCGTCGATCGCGCGCGAGACCTCGTCGAGCGTGTGCACCTCCACGAGGGCGGTCATGCCGAGCGAGTGGACGCGCTCGACGAGCGAGGTCAGGACCGTCTGCTCGAGCGCCGCGACGATGAGCAGGACGAGGTCCGCACCGTGGGCACGGGCCTCCCAGACCTGGTACGGCGTCACGACGAAGTCCTTGCGCAGGACCGGGATGTCGACCTTGCCCCGCACGGCGTCGAGATCGGCCAGGCTCCCGTTGAACCGTCGCTGCTCGGTGAGCACCGAGATGACGGCGGCGCCGCCCTTCTCGTACTCCGAGGCGAGCGACGCGGGGTCCGCGATGGCCGCCAGGTTGCCCTTGCTGGGGCTCGAGCGCTTGACCTCGGCGATCACGGCGACAGCGTCCTCGGCCTTGAGGCGGCTGATGCAGTCGAGCGCTCCGTGGACGCGCGAGGCGCGCTCCTTCAGCTCGTCCAGGGTCGTCCTCGCCTGGCGCTCCGCAAGGTCCTCGCGGACTCCCGCGACGATGTCCTCCAGAACCGTCATGTGATATCTCCCCGTGCTCGTCGTCGACTCCGTGCCACCAGAGGCTCGCGTCCGCCCGCCGGGACCGTGACGGGTCACCCGCAGCATCTCTCCGCGAACCATTGACAGGGAGATACCTGCCATCGTAGAGCCGCCTGAGAGTGACCAGGGACACGTGTCACCTCGCGAGACGTGCTCCGGGTCCTCGTCCGGCCGTCAGGACGGCCCCAGGAACGGCGCCAGCGCGGGCACGTTCCGCGCGATCCCGAAGCCGACCAGGACCACGAGCCCGACGACCCCGGTCCACGGGGGGACCGCCCTCGCCGTCGTGCCGCGCCAGGCCCGCCGGACCCACAGCGCCCAGGCGACGACGAGGAACGGCACGACGAGGACCCAGAGCGGGTTCATGGCCCATGCCCCCGCGAGGTCGCCCGTCGCGAGGTCGTGCGTCGCGCGCAGGCCACCGCACGCCGGGCACGCCCACCCGGTGAGGGCGAGCAGCGGGCACAGCGGGTAGCCGCCCTCGTGCGGGTCCACGAGCGCGAGGAGCACGGTGGCCCCTGCGACGCCCGCCCCGACCCCGAGCGGCGTGCGCAGGGCGCGCCACGTCCGGTCCTCGGCCTGGACCGTCGCCGAGGCGGGCGGCGGCGACACCGGTGCTCTCGTCATCTGCGCGCCCCCTCTGGTCCTGTGCCGCCCGTCAGTAGTACGTCGAGTCGACCTCGCCGAACGCGAGCCCGAAGCCCACCAGGATCACGAACAGGATGATCGCGAGCACCGACAGCACCGACGCGACCCAGCCGAGGATGACCCCCGCCTGCGCGAGCCCTCCGTTGTTCGCCTCGCCGGACTCGACCGCACGCTTGGCCTTCGTGCCGACGATGATGGCCGGGATGCCCGTGAGGAACCCGCACGACAGCACGAACGACGCGATGCCCAGGACGAGGGCCCAGACGCCCAGGTCGTTGCGGGGGAAGTAGCCGTAGCCCCCGGGAGCGCCGGGGGCGGGGTACGGCGACGCGCCGTACGGAGCCTGCTGGGGCGCACCGTAGGGCGGCTGCGCGGGCGGCGGGTACGGCGAGTACCCGCCTTGCTCCCCACCGGGCACGGAGCCCGGGGCGGGCTGCCCCGTGGACGCCGCGTACGGCGACGTGGGCTGTCCGGGGTAGGTCGGGTACCCGGGGGCCGGCGGTGGCACCTGGCCGGGGGCCTGTGGCTCGACGGGCTCGCCGCCGGGCTGCTCCCCCTCGGGACGGTAGGGATCGTTCGGCGGGGTGGGTGGGTAGCTCATGGTGCGACCTGCTCTCTACGAGACGGCTGCGCGGCCCGGACGACGCCGGGTCTGCTGCCGGTGGTACGGCACGCGCCACGCACCGAAAGAGGGTGCGCGGCGCGTGGAGGCACGTCCGGGCTCTCGCCCGGGAGGGGTCAGTGCTGCGTCGTCGTCCGGGGCGCGACGCCGGGCTTCGGCTGGCCGTACCCCATGTTGCGCAGCACGCCGCCGCCGACGAGGGCCAGGGCGACCACGACCATGCCGACCCAGAAGAGCCAGACCTGGGCCATCGCGACGGCGACACCAGCGACGACCGCGCCCACGATGATGCCGATCATGGTGAACCAGGCCGCGACGGTGTGCCCGTGGTTCGTGGGAGGTGCCGACGGCGGCAGGTAGGAGATCTCGGTGGTCTGCGGCTTCTCGGCCATGGGGGTGTGCCTTTCGTCAAGATGTGCGCCCAGCCTATCGGACGCGGGTCGGTCTGTTCCTGCTGGCAGGACGTGATGTTCAGCGGTCGGTGGGGTCCTCGCCGCGGGTCAGCGAGTCCCACGTCTCCTGCTCGTCGGGCTCCTCGCCCTCCGGTGCGGCCACGGCGTCGCCCGCCGTCGCGTCGGCAGGCGCGGTGGGCGACGCGTCGGCGCGGCCCGTCGCCCCGGTGGCGCCGGAGCGGGTCCCGTCGGCGCGACCGGTGCCGGACGACGGAGAGGCCTCCGTGCGGACGATCTCGTGGCGGGCGGAGACCCGCCCCCACGACGGGGAGGACACCGCCGCCCAGAGCGCCACGAGGACCACGAGGACGCCCACCGCGCAGGCGACGTAGGGCCAGGGAGTGAGGACGATACCGCTCGTCATGTCCGTCACCCCGGTCGCCTCGGCCACCGCGGTCCGGGCGGCCTGCGTGGGGTCGCGCAGGATCGCGGCGGCCGACGCGGCGACGACGACCCCGCTCGCGGCGGACACCAGGAGCACGAGCCAGCGACCGATCCGCCCGACCAGCCCGAGAGCCAGGGCGCTCGCCACGACGACCAGCGCGCCCGCGCCGACCCCCGGCGCGGCCGACGTGCCCGTGACCTGGACCAGGACGTCGGGGTCGAGCGGTGTGGCTCCCGAGGTGCGCAGCCAGGTGGGTGCCGCAGCCGCGAGAGCGCCGCCACCGAGCACGAGCAGCAGGAGGATGGCGCTGCGGCGCGCCAGGCGCCACGACCGCGGCGCACGAGCGGCCGCCGCGGACCCGGTGGCCCCGGCACCTCGCGCGGCGCCGGCGGGCCCGGGCGACGCCCCGGTCATGCCAGGCTCCGCAGCCGCGCCGCGAGCTGGACGGCGCGCACCGCGGCCGCCGCCTTGTTGCGCGACTCCTCGTACTCGAGGGCGGGCACGGAGTCGGCCACGATGCCCCCGCCCGCCTGGACGCTCGCACGTCCACCTCGGATGAGCGCGGTACGGATCGCGATGGCCATGTCCATGTTCCCGTCGAAGTCGAAGTAGCCCACGGTCCCGCCGTAGATGCCGCGCGAGGCGGGCTCGAGCTCGTCGATCAGGGCGATGGCGCGCGGCTTCGGGGCGCCCGAGAGAGTGCCGGCCGGGAACGTCGCACGGAGCACGTCGAGCGCCCGTGCTCCCTCGCGCAGCGTCCCGACGACGGTCGAGCACAGGTGCATGATGTGGCTGAACCGCTTGGTGGCCATGAACTCGACGACCTCGACCGACGAGGGCTCGCACACCTTCACGAGGTCGTTGCGCGAGAGGTCGACGAGCATGATGTGCTCGGCGCGCTCCTTGGGGTCGGCCAGCAGCTCCTCGCCCAGCGCGACGTCCTGCTCGGGGGTCGCGCCGCGCGGACGCGACCCGGCGATCGGGAACGTGACCACGTGCCCGTCGTCGACCTTGACGAGCGTCTCGGGGCTCGACCCGACCACGGCGAAGTCCGCGCCGTCCGCGTCGGTGAGCTGGAAGTAGTACATGTACGGGCTCGGGTTGATGGTCCGCAGGGCCCGGTACACGTCGAGGGGCGGAGCCGGGCAGTCGAGGTCGAGCCGCTGCGAGATGACGATCTGGAAGACCTCGCCGTCGCGGATCGCGTCCTTGCCCGCGAGCACCGCGTCCTCGAACTCCTGGCGGGTCGAACGGAACTCGAGCTCGGGCTCGGGGACGTCGACGACGACCGCGGTCGAGGACCCACGGCCGGTCCCGGCCACGAGCTCGCCCTGCATCCGGTCGAGGCGCGCGACGGCGTCGACGTAGGCCTCGTCGACCCGCTCGTCGGTGTCGTCGAAGTTGATCGCGTTGGCGACGAGCCACACGCTGCCCTCGCGGTGGTCCACGACCGCGAGGTCGGTCGCGAGGCACAGCGTGACCTCGGGGACCCCCAGCTCGTCGGGGGCGTTCGCGGGCAGCGTGGGCTCCCAGTGGCGCACGACGTCCCAGCCCAGCGCGCCGGCGAGCCCGCCCGTGAGCGGCGGCAGGCCGTCGATCGCGGGGGTGCGCAGCGCGTCCAGCGTCCGTTCGAGCACGTCGACCACGTCCCCGGACGTGGGCACGCCCGCGGGGACGTCGCCAGTCCACACGGCCTGGCCCTCGCGCGCGGTGAGCGTCGCCCGCGAGGCGACGCCCACGAACGAGTAGCGGGCCCAGGAGCCGTCGACCTCCGCGGACTCCAGCACGAACGTGCCCGGGCGACCCTGCGCGAGGGTGCGGTAGAGACCCACGGGAGTGACGTCGTCGGCCAGGAGGCGGCGCACGACCGGGACCACGCGGCGCGAGGACGCGAGCGCACGGAAGCCCTCGACCGCGGGCCAGGTCTCGCCCCACGGCAGACCCGCGGCTGGCACCACGGGGACGGGCGAGCTGGTCACGGGGGACGGTCCGGTCACTGCGTCTTCTCCTCGGAGGTCTCGGTCTCGGGGCGGTTCCCGACGACGGCGCCCAGGTCTCCACCCGCCTCGAAGCACGTGCGGGCACCGGTGTGGCAGGCCGCGCCCACCTGGTCGGCGCGGACGAGCAGGGCGTCTCCGTCGCAGTCGATCTCGACCGACTTGACCCACTGCGCGTGGCCCGACGTGTCGCCCTTGCGCCAGTACTCCTGCCGAGAGCGCGACCAGAAGGTCACGCGGCCCGACGTCAGGGTGCGGCGCAGCGCCTCGTCGTCCATCCAGCCGAGCATGAGCACCTCACCGGTGTCGTGCTGCTGGACGATCGCGGCGACGAGGCCGTCGGCGTCGCGCTTGAGGCGCGCGGCGAGGGTCGGGGGCAGCTCGACGGGAGCCGCGGCGGAGGTCCCGTCGGCGGTGACGGGCTGGTCGGCGGAGGAGGCTGCGTTCTGGGGCACCCGAGAATCCTGCCAGATCCCCGGGGCCCCCTCGTCCGTGGTCCGCCCCTCGACCCGCCCGCCGACCTCGCTCATCGTGTCTGCGCGACCCACGACGCGTGCATCGAGGCGTAGACGCCGCCCGCTACCGCGAGCTCGGCGTGCGGGCCGACCTCGACCACGTGCCCCGCGTCGACCACGACCACGAGGTCCGCGGCCTCGGCCGTCGAGAGCCGGTGCGCGATCGTGATGGTGCTGCGGCCCGCCGTGAGCGAGTCCAGGGCGCGCGCGATGCGCACCTCGGTCGCGGGGTCCACGGCCGACGTCGCCTCGTCGAGCACCAGGAGGTCGGCCTCGGCAAGGTACGCACGCGTGATCGCGACGAGCTGCCGCTCCCCCGCGGACAGGGCCTCACCCCGCTGCCCGACGGCGGAGCCCAGCCCGTGCGGCAGGTCCGCGACCCAGTCGGTCAGGCCGAGCTCGGCGACGGCGGCGTCGATGCGCCCGGCGTGCCGGGCGGCGGCCTGCGCGGCGGTCTCCCCCGTCCGGCGACCTCCCTGCTCCGACACGTCCCGCACGCCGTACGCGATGTTCTCGGCGAGCGTGCCGTCGAACAGGAAGCCCTCCTGCGGCACGAGCACCACGCGCTCGCGCAGGCTCGCGGCCGACAGGTCGCGCAGGTCCACGCCGTCGAGCCGGACCGCGCCCGACGTCGGGTCCATGAGCCGCGTCACGAGCTTGGCGATCGTCGTCTTGCCCGAGCCCGTGGCGCCGACGACCGCGACCGAGGTGCGGGCCGGGAAGTCGAGGTCCACGCCGTGGAGCACCTCCGGGCCGTCCGGGTAGGCGAAACGGACGTCCTCGAGCGTCACGTGGGCGGGGCCGCGCGGCGAGCGCACGCCCTCCTCGCCCTTGTCGACGACCTGGATCGGGGTCTCGACGACCGCGAGGACACGACGCCAGCCCGCGACGGCGTTCTGCAGCTCGTTGAGGATCTCGGTCGCCATCTGCACCGGCCCCGTGAAGAGCTGCACGAGGAACAGGAACGCAAGGAGCTTGCCGGCCGTGATCGTCCCGTCGATGCCGAGCAGCGTGCCCACGACCACGACCGCCGCGAGGACCAGGTTCGCCACGAGCACGCCGCTCGAGAAGACGGTCGAGACGAGCTTCTGCGCCCGGACCATGCCCGTGCGCGTGCTCTCGACGGCCGCGTCGATCCGGCGTCCCGTGCGCTCCCCCACGCCGTACGCGCGGATCGTCTCGGCCCCCACGACGGACTCCGAGATGGCGCCGAGCATCGCTCCGACCCGTTCACGCAGCGCGGTGTACGCGGCGTTCACGTGCTTCTGCGCGGGGCGCAGGATCAGGAAGAGCGGCACGAAGCACGCCCACACGAGCAGCGTGAGCTGCCACGAGTAGAACGCCATGAGGATCGTCGCGGCACCGATCTGCAGCACCGAGACGAGCAGCATGATGCCGCCCCACTGGACGAACAGGGAGATGGTGTCGACGTCGCTCGTGACGCGCGAGACCAGGGCGCCGCGACGCTCGGTGCTCTGCGTGAGGACCGACAGGTCGTGCACGTGCCGGAACGCGCGCACGCGCAGGCTCGCGAGCCCGGCCTCGGTCGAGCGGAAGAGGCGCACGTTGACGAGCGCCGAGCACAGGCCCGCGACCACCAGGACGAGGGCCGCGGCCCCCACGAGCAGCGTCACGCGGCTCGTGTCGGGACCTCCCGGCGCCATGATGCCGGTGTCGACCGTCTGCTGGACCGCGATCGGGACGACGATGCGCCCCAGAGCGGCCGCGACAGCCAGGAGCAGCGTGATCCACACGCCCTGGAGGATCTCCGGCGACATCTGGACACCCTTGCGCAGGGTCGCGAAGACCCCCAGCGCGCTCGCAGAGGCGATGCGGGCGCCCGTCGCGTCCTCGACGACGACCTCGGGCTTCGCGGCGCGGCCCCGACGACGACGCTCGCGGGGCGGGGTGGCGGTCGTGGTGCTCACTCGGTCACCGTCCCTTCCTCGGCATGACGCACGATCTCGTCGGTCTCCTCCTGCTCGCAGCGCTCGATCTCCTCGCGCTGCTCGTCGTCCCGGTCGCGCTCGTCGTACCCGTCCGGCAGGTCGCCGTCGAGCTCGTCGGCCTCCGCCCGGCGCTCGGCCTCGCGCTGGTACGCGGTCGCGAGCTCGCGGTAGCCGGGGTCGCGGACGAGCAGCTCCTCGTGCGTCCCGACGTCGACCACCCGCCCGGACTCGACGTGGACCACCTGGTCCGCGAGCGCGACGCTCGACATGCGGTAGGCGACCATGACGACCGTGGGGTGCTCCGCCGTCGGGCGTGCGCCCGCGGTGGCCGTGGGCCCCTCGCCGCGCAGCCCCGCCAGGATCTGCTGCTCGACGCGCGGGTCGACGGCGGAGGTCGCGTCGTCGAGGACCAGCAGGCGCGGGGAGCGCACCAGGGCGCGTGCGATCGCGAGCCGCTGCCGCTGCCCGCCCGACAGGTTCGAGCCGCGCTCGCCCAGCGGCGAGTCGAGCCCCCCGGGCAGGCGGGAGACGACGTCGTCGACCTTCGCCAGGCGCAGCGCGTCCCACACCTGCTCGTCGGTCGGGCCGACGCCCTCGTCCGCGAGCGTCACGTTGGAGCGGACCGTGTCCTCGAAGATGAACGTGGACTGCCCGACGAGCGCGACCTGACCCGTGAGGTCGGACGCGAGCGCGTCGCGCACGTCGACGCCGTCGATCAGGACGCGGCCCCGCGTCGGGTCCGACAGGCGCGAGAGCAGGGACACGAGCGTGGTCTTGCCCGCGCCCGTGG
The DNA here is from genome assembly GCF_042789955.1 of Oerskovia sp. NPDC056781. Lineage (NCBI taxonomy): Bacteria > Bacillati > Actinomycetota > Actinomycetes > Micrococcales > Cellulomonadaceae > Oerskovia > Oerskovia sp. NPDC056781. The sequence goes on along the minus strand of NZ_JBHUAD010000013.1, from coordinate 16,744 downwards.
GGCCGACGACCGCGACGGTCCGCCCGGGGGCCAGGTCGAGCTCGATACCGTCGAGCAGGGTCACGTCGCGACCGCCTGCCCGCACGTCGACGCCCACGTCCTCGAAGCGCACGTGCGCACCCCGCGACGTCACGGGCAGCCGCTGGTCGCCCGCGACCGGGATGCCCGGGGCGTCGAGCACGCTCGCGATGCGCTCGTACCCCACGAGCGCACGCGGCAGCTCGCCCAGGACCCACCCGAACGCCCGGACGGGGACCGCCATGATCGTCAGGAGGTACGCCGCCGTCACGATCTCGCCCGTGTCGACCGCGCCCGCCGAGACCCGGGCCGCCCCGACCCCGAGGACCAGGAGCGTGCCGAGAGAGGGCAGCAGCTCGATGACCGGGTCGAAGTACGCGCGGACGATCCCGACGCGCACGTTGGCCGCGCGCAGCTCGTCGGTGCGGGCCGCGAAGCGGCGCTCCTCACGCGCCTCGGTGCCGAGCGACTTGACCAGGAGCGCGGCCTCGAAGCTCTCGTGCGCGACGTCGGAGACCTCGGCGCGCAGCTGCTGCGCGTGCGTGATCGCGGGCGACATGTACTTCTGGAAGACGACGTTGACCGCGACCGCGAGCGGGATGACGATCAGCGCGGCGCACGCGAGCCACACGTCGATGCGGAACAGCATGACCGCGGACACGCCGATCATCACGACCACGCCCAGCGCGAAGGGCAGCGGGTTGAAGACCCCCGTCGCGGCCTCGACGTCGGAGTTGGCGTTCGACAGGAGCTGGCCCGCCGGGTGGGCGCGGTGCCACGACATGGGCAAGCGCAGGTACTGGTGCGTGACGGCCGTGCGGTGCCGGGCCTGGATGTTCGCGTAGCCGTAGCCCGCGAAGATGCGCCGGCCGGCGACGGTCAGCGCGAGCGTCACCGCGATGCCCACGAGCACGAGCCCCGCGATCCACAGGTCGCCCCGGGCGTCGGCGTCCCCCGCGAGCGCAGGGACGACGACCTCGTCCGTGACCCGCCCGACCGCGAGGCTGATGCCCACGGTCGTCGCGCCGAACAGCGCGGAGGCCCCGATCGCGAAGATGTAGACGCGCCACTCGGAACGCATGCCGCGCCCCATGAGCTGGAGCGAGCGTCGCGTGCGCGAACCGGTCAGTGCGTGGCGCCGTGCGGTCGCCGACGCCGAGTGCGCGGGCGGCACTGTCCGCCCGGTGGACCCTGCGGGTGCGTCGGGGTGCGGGTGGGTGGACTTCGACCGGCCGGGCGCAGCGCCGGGGCGCGCGTCCTGGGTCCGGGGCGTGGTGTTCGTGGGGGTGCTCCGTCGCGCGGACACGGACGATCCTCGTCTTTCGTGGGGGTTGTCACGATCTTCTCACACGGGACATGGCGTGCTCGTGCGAGCATGGCCCGATGCAGCCCACCGCCTGGCACGCCCACGAGCGCGCCGCCCTCGTCCACGCCCTCACCCAGGCCGGCCCCGACGCCCCGACCCTCTGCGAGGGGTGGCGCACCCGGCACCTCGCGGCGCACGTGATCCTGCGCGAGCACCGGCCCTGGACGCAGGCCGGTGCCAACGGCGGGCCCCTGCACGGCTGGTCCGACGGCCACCTCCAGGAGCTCGCGGCGACCGCGCTCGAGCCCGGCGGCTACGCCGTGCTCCTGGCCCGCGTCGAGCAGCCGCCCGCCGCGTGGAGCCCGTGGTCCTGGGCCGGGGACCTCGTCAACCTCGCCGAGTACTTCGTGCACACCGAGGACGCGCGACGCGGCACGTGGGAGGCGGGGCCGGACGAGACCGGCACGGACGGCGGCCCCGGGGGCACGAACCCCTCGGACGGGCGCGCCCGCGACCTGCCGCCCGGCCTGCGGGACGCGCTCTGGGCGCAGCTCCGCCGCGCCGCCCCGCTGTTCTTCCGCCGTTCCCCCGTGGGGGTCGTGCTGGTCGTCCCCGGTGGCCGGCGGCTGGCGGTCACCTCGCCGCCGCAGCGTCCGTCCGAGGACGGACGCCTCGCCGGCACGGTCGTCGTCACGGGCCAGGTGGGCGAGCTCGTGCTCCACGCGTTCGGTCGCGGCCGCCACGCCGGGGTCACGGTCCAGGGCGACGCGGCCGACGTCGAGGCGCTCGACGCCGTGGTGCCCGGACCGCGCTGAGGCGTGCGTCGTCGTCGGGCACGCGCTCAGCGGACGAGCAGGCCGGCCTCGCGCATGTGCTCCTTGACGTCGCCGATCGTCAGCGTCTGGAAGTGGAACACGCTCGCAGCCAGCACGGCGTCCGCGCCGGCCTGCGCGGCCTGGGCGAAGTGCTCAGGGGTGCCCGCTCCCCCGCTCGCGATGAGCGGGACCTTCACCTCGGAGCGCACCGCGGCGAACATCTCCAGGTCGAACCCGCCCGTCGTGCCGTCGGCGTCCATCGAGTTCAGCAGGATCTCGCCCGCGCCCAGCTCCGCGGCGCGCACGGCCCACTCGACCGCGTCGATCCCGGTTCCCCGGCGACCACCGTGCGTCGTCACCTCGAAGCCCGACGGCGTCCGCACCTCACCGCTCACACGTCGCGCGTCGACCGAGAGCACCAGGACCTGGCTGCCGAACCGGTCGGCGATCTCTGCGACGAGCTCGGGGCGCGCGATCGCCGCCGTGTTGACCCCGACCTTGTCCGCTCCCGCGCGCAACAGCTTGTCGACGTCGTCGGTCGTACGCACCCCGCCACCGACCGTGAGCGGCACGAAGACCTGCTCCGCCGTCCGGCGAACCACGTCGTACGTGGTCTCGCGGTTGCCCGACGAGGCCGAGACGTCGAGGAACGTGATCTCGTCGGCCCCCTCGGCGTCGTAGCGCGCCGCGAGCTCGACGGGGTCGCCCGCGTCGCGCAGGTTCTCGAAGTTGACGCCCTTGACGACGCGCCCCGCGTCGACGTCCAGGCAGGGGATGACACGGACCGTGACCGACATGAGCTACTGACCTTCCGTCTGACCTTCTTGGCCCGGCGTCTCGTCGACCACCGGGAAGTGCGCGTCCAGGATGTCCACCACGTACACGAGCGTCTCGTCCGCGTACGGCCGCCCCGTGCCCGCGTAGGCCAGGGCGGGAGGGACGACGAGCAGCACCTGGCTGCCGACGCTCTGCTCCAGGAGACCCCGCTCCCACCCCTCGATGATCTGCCCGATCCCGATCATGGTCGACGCCGGCTTGGTGCCCTCGGGCCAGTTCGAGTCCACGATCTCGCCCGACGACCACTCGACCCCCGTGAAGCGCACCGTGACGACCTGCCCGGCCTCGACCTGGACCCCGGCGCCGCGGACGAGCGGCTGGACCACCAGGTCCCCCGGAGGGGCGGTGTCGGCGGGGATCGTCACCGTGGGGGCCCCGTCCTCGCCGAGCGCCACCGTGGGCAGCCCCTCGACCGGTGGGATCTCGTCCCCCGTCGCGCGCGTGGGCAGCACGTCGATGACCAGGACCAGCGGGACGTCGTTCGCCTCCTCGAGGTACAGCACGCGCGCCCCGACCCGCTGCCCGGCCAGGAGGTCGACGATCTCCGACCCCGCCTCGGCGTCCGTCAGCGCGAGCGACGTGGGGGCGTCGGTGTACGTGTTCTGCAGCACCGTGCCGTCCCGCCCGTCGAGCGCGTACATGTTGACGAGCACGTCCTGCCCCTCGACCAGCTCCGCACCCGTCCCCGGCACGAGGACCTCGCCGCGCTCGTCCGGGACGCTCAGGGGCTGCTGGAACTCGACGACGGGCGGGTCCCCGATCTTCCCCGAGACCGTGACCTCGGTGTTCGCGGACGCGTCCTCACGCTCCGGCAGCTCCGAGCAGGCCGTGGTGGTCAGGGCGAGCGCCAGGGCGACGACGACGGACGACCAGTGGTGCTGACGGCGCACGAAGCTCCTCGGGACGAGCAGGGACGGGGTGCCACCACCCTAACGGTGGCGGCACCCCGTCCCTGCTCGTGTCCGGACTGCGGGCCGACGTCACATGGACTCGATGAGCCGCTCGACCCTCTCGTCGACGTTCTGGAACGGGTCCTTGCACAGCACGGTCCGCTGGGCCTGGTCGTTCAGCTTGAGGTGCACCCAGTCGACCGTGTAGTCGCGCCGGGCCTCCTGCGCCTTGCGCACGAAGTCCCCGCGCAGCTTGGCCCGGGTGGTCTGCGGCGGGATCGCCGTCGACTCGAAGACCTCGAGGTCCGTGGTGATGCGCTCGACCATGCCGCGCGCCGCGAGCATGTTGTAGAGCCCGTCGGTCCGCGAGATGTCGTGGTAGGCCAGGTCCAGTCGGGCGATGCGCGGGTCGTCGAGCTCCAGGCCGTGCTTCTCCTGGTAGCGGCGCAGGATCTTGAGCTTGATGACCCAGTCGAGCTCACGGTCGACGAGCGACAGGTCGTCGGTCTCCAGGGCACGCAGCCCGCGCTCCCACAGGTCCAGGACCTGCTTCACGACGGGCGTGGGGGCCTCGTTCGCGTCGACGAACTCCTTGACCCGCTGCAGGTACTCGCCCTGCAGGTCCACGGCCGTCACGGTGCGCCCGTTCGCCATCTGCACGGGATGCTTGCCGGTCATGTCGTGGCTGATCTCGCGGATGGCCCGGATCGGGTTCTCGAGGGCCATGTCCCGCATCGGGACCCCCGCCTCGATCATGCGCAGGATCAGGTCGGTCGCCCCGACCTTGAGCATCGTCGTGGTCTCCGCCATCGAGGAGTCGCCGACGATGACGTGCAGGCGCCGGTAGGACTCGGCGTCGGCGTGCGGCTCGTCGCGCGTGTTGATGATGGGGCGTGAGCGCGTGGTCGCGCTCGAGACGGCCTCCCAGATGTGGTCCGCACGCTGCGACAGGGCGTAGATCGCGCCACGCGGTGTCGCGAGGATCTTCCCGGCCCCCGTGAGCACCTGACGCGTGATGAGGAACGGCACCAGCACGTCCGAGAGGCGCGCGAAGTCGCCCTGACGCCGCACGAGATAGTTCTCGTGGCACCCGTAGGAGTTGCCCGCCGAGTCGGTGTTGTTCTTGAACAGGTGGATGCGTCCCGGCAGACCCTCGTGCTCGAGCCGCTCCTGGGCATCGGCCACGAGGCCCTCCAGGATGCGCTCGCCGCCGCGGTCGTACGCCACGAGCTGGCGGACGTCGTCGCACTCGGCCGTCGCGTACTCGGGGTGCGAGCCCACGTCGAGGTAGAGGCGCGAGCCGTTGCGCAGGAACACGTTCGACGACCGGCCCCACGCCACGACCTTGCGGAACAGGTAGCGCGCGACCTCGTCCGCGGACAGGCCGCGGCCGTCGTCCGAGGCGCAGGTCACGCCGTACTCGGTCTCGAGACCGAAGATCCTACGGTCCATCCGGAGCCTCCTCGGGTGTCTCCTCGAGCAACCCGGCGAGCACCGCGCCGGTCAGACGGCGGAAGGCGCGCCGGGGGCGGGTGCGGTCGAGGACCGCGACCTCGAGCTGGTTGGCGGGGATCGCCTCCGCCCCCTCGAGCGCGTCGCGGGCGTCGTGGGCGCCTGCGCCGCCGAGCGTCGCGACCGCGAGTCGCAGCACCTCGGGAAGCGTCATACCGGGGTGCCAGGCCTCGCCCAGGTCCCGGCCCAGCTGCTCGGCCTGCCCGCCCATCACGACGAAGCCGGACTCGTCCGCGACGGACCCGTCGTAGGACAGGCGGTAGATCTGGTCCTGGGCCGGGCTCGGCCCGACCTCGGCCACGACGAGCTCGACCTCGAGCGGCTTGGACTCGGTCGTGAAGACCGTGCCGAGCGTCTGCGCGTACGCGTTCGCCAGCCCGCGCGCGTTCACGTCGGACCGGTCGTACGAGTAGCCGCGCAGGTCCGCGTACCGCACGCCCGCGACGCGCAGGTTCTCGAACTCGTTGTACTTGCCGACCGCCGCGAACGCGATGCGGTCGTAGATCTCGGAGATCTTGTGCAGCGACCGGGACGGGTTGTGCGTCGCGAACGCGATGCCTTCGTCGTAGGCGAGCACGACGACCGATCGGCCCCGGCCGATGCCCTTGCGCGCGAAGTCGGCCCGGTCCTTCATGAGCTGTTCGGGCGAGACGTAGAACGGCATGCTCATCGTGCGTCACCTCCCTCGTGCGTCCGGTCGGTCGGGTCCGGCTGGTCGGCCGGGAGCCCCGGCGGCTCCGGGGCGAGCCCCGCCGTCGGGCGAGCGATGCGCACGCGCGCCGCACGGTTCCCGTCGGCCGCCTCGGTGCGCTCCGCGACGATCCGCGCCGCGACCGCCGCGAGCTCGTCGTCGGGGACCCGGCGGTACCCCTCGGCGGTCACGGTGACCACCACGGGCCAGATCTGACGGACCGCGTCCGGGCCGCCCGTGGCCGAGTCGTCGTCCGCCGCGTCGTACAGGGCCTCGACGGCCACGTGGACCGCGTCGGCGGACCCGAGCCCCGGGTGCCAGCGCTTCTTGAGCGACCCGCGCGCGAAGACCGAGCCCGACCCCACGCTGTGGTGGTCGCGCTCCTCGTAGCGTCCCCCCGTGACGTCGTAGGAGAAGATGCGCCCCAGCGCACGGTCCAGGTCGTAGCCCGCGAACAGCGGCACGACCGCCAGGCCCTGCATGGCCAGGCCGAGGTTCGCACGGATCATGGTCGAGAGCCGGTTGGCCTTGCCGTCGAGCGACAGGAGCGCGCCCTCGATCTTCTCGTAGTGCTCGAGCTCGAGCTGGAAGAGGCGCACGAGCTCGACCGCGATGCCTGCGGTCCCCGCGATGCCCACCGCGGAGAACTCGTCGGCCGGGAAGACCTTCTCGATCTCGCGGTTGGCGATCATCGACCCCATCGTGGCGCGGCGGTCCCCCGCCATGACGACCCCGGCCCCGAGAGTCCCGGGGTCCCCGAAGGTCAGCGCGACGATCGTCGTGGCGTGCGGGGCGAGCTGCGCGCCGGCAGCGCCGTGGCCGGCTGCGTTGGAGGGACCCGCTACGGCCTTCGCAGAGGGCAGGAGGTCAGGGGCGTGGCTCGCGAGGAACTCCACGAAGGAGGACGAGCCCGGCGTGGTGAAGGCGTGCGGCAGACGCCCGGAGAAGTCCATGGTCATCAGCTCCTGGCCGGTCCGGCTACTCGCCGCCCTTCTGGACGAACCCTCGGACGAACGACTCGGCGTTGGACTCGAGCACCTCGTCGATCTCCTCCAGGAGCGAGTCGACCTCGGCGTCCCGGTCCTGGGCCTGCGGTGCGACGGGCGCGGGGGTGGCCGCGTCGTCGTCGGGACGCCGGTCCTCGTGCGATGCGCTGGTGCGTTCCTGGGCCATCTTCGCCTCCTGGGTGTGCGTGCTGTCCTGCTGGTCCGTGGGCGGCCCTGCGCGAGGCCCGCGTCTTCTTGAAGCCTAGGCTCTTGCGTGCCGATCGCGAGGTGCGACGAGCCGCGAGCGCACGGCGGGGTCCGTCATCGGCCGCCCGAGAGGCCCGCGAGGAGCGCCCCCGCGTCCGTGCTTGCGTCGAGCAGCGCGCCGATGTGTGCCCGGGTACCGCGCAACGGGTCGAGCATGGGCACGCGCTGGAGCGACGGGGCACCCACGACGTCGAAGATCACCGAGTCCCAGCTCGCGGCCGAGACCTGGTCGCCGAACCGGGCCATGACCTCGCCCCGGAAGTACGCGCGCGTGTCCTCCGGCGCGTGGTGCACGGCCTGGGAGACCGCGCGCTCGTCGACGATGCGCTCGGCCGCGCCGGCGGCGAGCAGCCGGTGGTAGATGCTGCGCTCGGGGCGCACGTCCGACCACTGGAGGTCCATCGCGGCCAGGCGCGGGTGGTCCCAGTCGAGGTGGTCGCGCTGCCGCAGCCTGTCCAGGAGCCGCAGCTTCGCGACCCACTCGACCTCCTTGGCACACGAGGAGGGGTCCGTCCCGAGGCGTTCGAGGACCGAGTCCCAACGGTCCAGGACCGACCGGGTCTCGTCGTCGAGCGTGCCCAGGTGCTCGGCCGCGCGGCGCACCACGTCGGCGTACACGCGCTGGACGTCGAGGGCCGTGAGCCGGCGCCCGTCGGCGAGCAGGAGCGGCGCGGTCAGGTCGAGGTCACGGCTGACCCGTTGGACGTCCGTCACGGGGTCGTGCAGGCGCAGGGCCGCGAGCTCGGCGCGCAGCGAGACCCCGGTCGCCGCCTCGACCGACGCGAGCGCGTCGAGCTGCTCGATCACGAACAGGACGAGCGAGGTGGTGCCGAGCTTGAGGTAGGTCGCGACCTCGAACAGGTTCGCGTCCCCGATGATCAGGTGCAGGCGGCGCCAGCGCTGGCGGTCGGCGTGCGGCTCGTCGCGCGTGTTGACGATGGGGCGGCGCAGCGTCGTCTCGAGGCCGACCTCGGCCTCCATGTAGTCCGCGCGCTGCGAGAGCTGGAACCCCGGCTCCTGCCCCACTGCGCCGAGGCCCACGCGCCCCGAGCCCGTGAAGACCTGGCGCGTGACGAGGAACGGCGTGAGCAGCTCGACGATGGTCCCGAAGGGCACCTCCCGCTCGACGAGGTAGTTCTCGTGCGTGCCGTAGGAGGCGCCCTTGCCGTCGACGTTGTTCTTGTAGAGCACGACCTCCGAGCCCGGCACGGCGCTGAGCTCGCGCGAGGCCGCGAGCATGATGCGCTCGCCCGCGACGTCCCAGCACACCGCGTCGGCGGGGTTCGTGACCTCGGGCGACGAGTACTCCGGGTGCGCGTGGTCGACGTACAGCCTCGCACCGTTCGTCAGGATGACGTTCGCGGCGCTCGGGTCGTCGTACTCCTCGTGCGTGGGGCGCGCGACCTCCTGGAGGGAGGTCGGCACGCCGGGGCGCTGCGCCACGGGGCCCGACGGCGCAGGCCGCGTCGGGTCGTCCGTCAGCAGCGAGGGGTGGGCCGAGGCACGCTGGAGGTGGAACCCCCGGGCGTCCTGCAACGGGTCCTCGTCGTCGTAGTCCCACCGGGCCTTGCCGCGAGCGCCGTCGGCACGCGCCGCGAGCGCCCGGTAGGTCGTCACGACCTGGCTCGACATGAGCATCGGGTTCGCGAGCGGCCGCCCGGGCTGCAGCACGCCGTACTCGGTCTCGATCCCCATCACGCGTCGCACGGTCACGAGCACCACCCTATGCCGGGGCCGTGACCGCGGGGCGGGCTGTCCACGGAGAGGACCGTCGCGACGCACCCCCGCCGGGACGCCTCGCCCCGACGCGAGCCGGGCCCGGCGGCGGGGTGCGCCGTCGGGCCCGGTCGTGCGGTGCGGCGCCGCGCGCCGGACCTCGTGCCGCCAGTGCCCGCAGGTGACTCCAGGCGCCGGGTAGGTGCCTAGAGGTACTGACCCGTGTTGGTCACGGTGTCGATCGTGCGCGCGACCGCGCCCGCCCCGTCGCCCTTCTTCTGGACGATCGTGCGGATGAAGACGATGCGCTCGCCCTTCTTGCCGGAGATCCGCGCCCAGTCGTCGGGGTTGGTCGTGTTCGGCAGGTCCTCGTTCTCCTTGAACTCGTCGACGCACGCCGCGAGCAGGTGCTCGACCCGGATGCCGCGCTGACCGGTCGCCAGGAGGTCCTTGATCGCGGACTTCTTGGCGCGGTCGACGACGTTCTGGATCATGGCGCCCGAGTTGAAGTCCTTGAAGTAGAGGACCTCCTTGTCGCCGCTCGCGTACGTGACCTCGAGGAACTGGTTCTCGTCCTCCTCGGAGTACATGCGCTCTACGACGCTCGTGATCATCGCGTCGAGGGCCTCCTGCGCGCTCCCGCCGTGCTCGGCCAGGTCCTCGGCGTGGATCGGCAGGTCCGTGGTCAGGTACTTCGCGAAGATCTCCTTGGCGCCCTCGGCGTCGGGGCGCTCGATCTTGATCTTCACGTCGAGCCGCCCGGGGCGCAGGATCGCGGGGTCGATCATGTCCTCGCGGTTGGAGGCGCCGATGACGATGACGTTGTCGAGGCGTTCGACGCCGTCGATCTCGCTCAGGAGCTGCGGGACGATCGTCGTCTCGACGTCGGACGACAGGCCCGTGCCGCGCGTGCGGAACAGCGACTCCATCTCGTCGAAGAACACCACGACCGGGGTGCCCTGCGAGGCCTTCTCCCGGGCGCGCGCGAAGATGAGCCGGATGTGGCGCTCGGTCTCCCCGACGTACTTGTTGAGAAGCTCGGGCCCCTTGACGTTGAGGAAGTAGCTCTTGGCGCCCTGCGGGTCCGAGACGACCGTCTCCCCCGCGAGCTCGCCGGCCGCGGCACGCGCCTTGGCGACGGTGTGCGCGAGAGAGTTCGCGACGGCCTTGGCGATGAGCGTCTTGCCGCACCCGGGGGGGCCGTACAGCAGGACGCCCTTGGGCGGGCGCAGCCCGTGCTCGCGGAACAGGTCCGGGTGGCTGAACGGCAGCTCGACCGCGTCGCGGATCTGCTCGATCTGCGGCCCTAGGCCACCGATGTCGGAGTAGTCGATGTCGGGGACCTCTTCGAGGACGAGCTCCTCGACCTCGGACTTGGGCACGATCTCGAACACGAAGCCGCTGCGCGTGTCGATCGTCAGGGAGTCCCCGACGCGCAGGGGCGCGTCGGCGAGCGAGCCCGCGAGGCGCACGACGCGCTCCTCGTCGGAGCGCCCGACGACCAGAGCACGGTCGGAGCCCAGGAGCTCCTTGACCGTCACGAGCTCGCCGACCTGCTCGTACCCGCCCGCGGCGACGACCGTCATGGCCTCGTTGAGCTTGACCTCCTGGCCCGGCGCCAACCGCGACACGTCCAGGCTCGGACTCGCCCCGACGTGCATCTTGCGGCCCGCCGCGGACACGTCGACCGTGCCGTCGGGGTGCGCACCGAGGAACAACGCGTACGTGCCCGGCGGCTTGGCGAGCTCGTCGATCTGCCGCTTGAGGTCGATGATCTGGTCCCGCGCGGCCCGCAGGGCCTCGGCGAGCCGCTCGTTCTTCGCGGACAGGATCGCCTGCTGGCGCTCCGCGTCACGGCTCGGGGTCTGTCCAGGTGTCAGTCCAGGTGTGTCGGTCATCCGGCTTCTCCCTCTCGCAGGCACCGTCAGGAGGTCGTGCGGTCGACCCCGTCACCGGTGCGTCACCGACCCCCGGCAACCCGGTGATCGAGGCACGACCTTACGCACAAGTCTCCCGCGAGCGCTGCCAGAACACCCGGGCTGAGACGGCCGTTCCTCAATCGTTGTCGACGGCGCCCGAAACGTCCCGGGTGTCCTCGGCCGAGACCGCGGGGTCCGCCAGCGGCTCGTGGGCCCCCGCCCCGGGGGGGCCCCGCGCGCGGGGGGGGGCCCGGGGGGGGGGGGGCGGGGGGGGCCGGCCCGCCGCGCGGGGCCCCCCGCCCCCCCCCGGGTGGGTGGG
>NZ_JBHUAD010000013.1:0-5458 GCF_042789955.1 Oerskovia sp. NPDC056781 | reverse complement strand
GGGGGTGTCCGGGCTGTTCATACCTGTTTGTCGCGGGCGCCCCAACCGGCGGGGGGGTCCGCGGCCGTGCGGGGGGGGTCCGCGCGGGGGCGGGCTCCCCCGCCGGGGGCGTCCCCCGGCTCGAGCGGCTGGCCCGTGCGCGGGTCGAGCTGGGGGCCCTGGCCGACGTCGCGGCGCACGCGGCGCACGCGCTTGTCGGAGACCGACCGCTCGCCCAGGTCCTCGGGCGTCCACTCCTCGGCCACCGGGTAGGACCCCTTCGCAGGGCGTCGCTTGCGCAGGGGCGCGACCGTGCCGTCCGCGAGCCTGCGCGCCGTGAGCAGGAATCCTGTGTGCCCGACCATGCGGTGCTGCGGGCGGACCGCGAGCCCCTCGAGGTGCCAGCCGCGCACGAGCGACTCCCACGCCGAGGGTTCGGCGTACCGGCCGTCGGAGCGCAGGTCCTCGGCGAGGCGGGAGAGCTGGGTCGCGGTCGCGACGTAGCAGATGAGGACCCCGCCGGGCGCGAGTGCGTCCGCCACGGCGTCGAGGTTCTCCCACGGCGCGAGCATGTCGAGCACGACGCGGTCGACCGAGCCCTTCTCCGCGACCTGCGGCAGGACGTCGGACAGGTCGCCGACGGACAGCTCCCACGCGGGGTGCTCCCCGCCGAAGAACAGCTCGACGTTCCCGCGCGCGATCGCCGCGAAGTCCTCACGGCGCTCGATCGAGTGGACCCTGCCCTGGTCGCCGACGGCACGCAGCAGCGACATGGTCAGCGCGCCCGAGCCCACGCCCGCCTCGACGACGCGTGCGCCGGGGTAGATGTCGGCCATCGCGACGATCTGGCCCGCGTCCTTGGGGTAGACCACGGCCGCGCCGCGCGGCATCGAGAGCACGTAGTCGGCGAGCAGCGGGCGCAGCGCGAGGTACTCGATGCCCGCGGTGTTGCGCACGACCGACCCCTCGGGCAGCCCGACGAGGTCCTCGTGCGCGAGGTAGCCGCGGTGCGTGTGGAACGTGGCGCCCGTCGCGAGCGTGATGGTGTGCAGGCGTCCGCGCGGGTCGGTGAGCTGGACCTTGTCCCCCAGGCGCAGCGGTCCGCGCCGCACGTCGGCGCCGGTCGGCGTGGGTGCCGGCGTGGCGGCGTCGTCGGCCGGGACGGGCAGGGCGGAGGCGTCGTGCGCGGGGTCGTGGGTCACGGGCGACCATCCTAGTCGGGCGGGGCGGCGTGCCCCGCCCGCGCCGTGGACGCGGCCAGGAGACGGGTCAGCGCCCGCGGGTCCCCTTGAGCGCCGCCACGACGCGCGTGACGTCCAGGAGCCCGACGACGCGCCCGCCGTCGGTCACGACGACCACGGGCGCGTCGCGGGTCACCGCGGCCACGGCGTCGAGCATGGCCTGGCCCCGCAGGTGCACGTCGACCCACGCGGTGGGAGGCAGCCCGACGGCGACCGCCCCGACCGGGGTCAGCGGCGCCTGCGCCGGGGGCACCGCGGCGACGGCCACGGGGTCCGCGAAGGCCACGGGGTGGCCGTCCGCCTCGACGAGCACGACGTGGCCGGCGCCGGCGCGCTGGGCCGACACGACGGCGTCGGCCACCGTGCTGGTCACGGGCACCGCGACGGCCGGGTACGCGAGCGCCGCGACCGACAGGTCCGCGACAGCTGCGCGCGTGCGCCCGTTCTTGATCGCCGCCCCGGCACCCGACCACAGGAAGGCGCCGATCAGCGCGGCCCACGCGACCGTGAACAAGGACACCTGATACCCGTTGAGCGGCGGCCACGCGAGCGCCCAGAGCACGACCCCGACGGCGACGACGCGCCCGACCCAGCCCGCGACGATCGTGCCCGTGGTCCGGGACCCCGTCGCGGCCCAGACCGCGGACTCGAGGATCTGGCCGCCGTCGAGCGGCAGGCCGGGCAGGAGGTTGAAGATCCCCACGAACGCGTTCGAGAACGCCGCCGCGTACAGCAGCAGGGCGGGGATCGTCATGGTCGGCTGCACCTGGAAGACGAGCCAGCACACGGCTGCGAGGAGGAGGTTCGTGAGCGGGCCGACGACCGAGACGAGGATCCCGTCGAGCGGGCGCTTCGATGCACCCGAGTACGCGGTGTGCCCGCCCCACAGGGTCACGGCGAGCTCGGTGACCTGGTGCCCCCGAGCCTTCGCGACCACGGCGTGCGCGACCTCGTGCAGGAACACCGAGACGAACAGCAGCAGCACGAAGACGAACGAGACCAGGTAGACCTCGCTGCTGCCGAGGTGCGGCGCGAAGCTGCGCACGGTGGGGACGAACAGGAACGTCAGCACGGCCGCGGCCAGGAACCAGGACGGGGTCAGGATGACGGGTGCGCCCGACACCCGACCGATGGTCCAGCCCTTCGTGAGCTGCGGGTCTCGGGGGGCGCGACGTGCCGGTGCCGGTGTGGTCTCCACGTCGACACCCTATGTCGGGCACCTGGGCCGGACCCGGGCTGTGGAGCGTGGTGGGCGTGTGGGAGTCGACACGTAGGCTCGACGCATGACGTCCCTCGCCCCCGACCTCGCCGGTTCCGGCCCCACTCCTGGCGAGCCCGCCGGGCCCGTCGTGCCTGCGAGGCCTGCCGACGCCGCGGAGCCGCTCGAGTCCGTCGAGACCGCCGAGCTCCTGGGCCACGCACCCCGCGAGCGCCGCCGGCCGGCCCTCTCGCCGTCGCGCGCCAACGACTTCATGCAGTGCCCTCTGCTCTTCCGCTTCCGGGTGATCGACAAGCTGCCCGAGCCCCCCAGCGCCGCCGCGGCGCGCGGCACCCTGGTCCACTCGGTGCTCGAGCGCCTGTACGACGCCCCGCTGGGCGAGCGCACCCTCGCGGCCGCGCAGGCCATGCTGCCGGGCGAGTGGGAGCGGCTGCAGGAGGCCGAGCCGCGGTACGCGGAGCTGTTCGCGGGCGCCGCTGCTGGGGCTGCGGGCTCGGCTGGCGCGGGTGCCGATCCCGAAACCCCCGCCGACGGCGGGGTGCAGTCCTGGCTCGACGGCGCGGGGAACCTCCTGGGCACGTACTTCACGCTCGAGGACCCCAACCGCCTCGAGCCCGCCGAGCGCGAGATGTTCGTCGAGACCCAGCTCGAGGACGGCCCGCTGCTGCGCGGCATCGTGGACCGGCTCGACGTCGCCCCGAACGGGGCGATGCGGGTCGTGGACTACAAGACGGGCAAGTCGCCCCGGCCGCAGTACCAGGGCTCGGCCCTGTTCCAGATGCGCTTCTACGGCCTCGTGCTGTGGCGCGAGCGGGGCGAGATCCCCAAGATGCTCCAGCTCGTCTACCTGGGTGACGGCCAGGTGCTGCGCGCCGAGCCGCAGGAGGCGGACCTCCTCGCGGTCGAGGAGCAGGTGCGCACGCTCTGGTCGACCATCACGCAGGCCGCGCGCACCGGGCAGTGGACCCCGCGCCGCACCCCGCTGTGCGGGTGGTGCGCGTACCAGGCCGTGTGCCCGCAGTTCGGCGGGACGCCTCCGGAGATCCCCGACGGCGCGGTCGAGCTCGCCCTCGGCATCGCGCCGGAGGCCGTGGCGTCGTAGGACGCGTCGCCCGGTCGGCCCAGCCCCCGCGTCCTCCGCGCCTCGGCGTCAGTCCTGGAACAGGTCGATCACGTCGCCCGCGAGGATGCGCGCGAGCCCGTCGACGTCCAGGCGGGCCAGCGACGGTGTCCGGCTGAGCCCGGGCAGCACCGGGACGGGCACGACCGCCTCGACGCCCAGCGTCGCCGCCCCCGCCGCCCGGGCCGAGGCGATACCCGTGGGCGAGTCCTCGATCGCGACGCAGCGCGTCACGTCCACGCCCAAGCGCTCGGCGGCGAGCAGGTACGGCTCGGGGTGCGGCTTGCCGTGCGTGACGTCGTCACCGCACACGAGCGTCACGAACGACCCGGGCGGCGCCAGCTCGACGACCGGCTCGGCCAGGGCGCGGTAGGACATCGTCACGAGCGCGCACGGCACGCCGCGCTCGCTCAGCTCGGCGAGCAGCGCCAGTGCCCCCGGCTGCCACGGGACCTCGACCCGCACCTGCTCGATCACGCGTGAGATGAGGAAGTCGATGATCTGCTCCGACGCCAGGTCGACCCCGGCGGCCTGCAGGACGCGCGCCGACTCCGGCAGCGCGTTGCCCACCATCTGCATCGCCTGCTCGTGCGACCACGTGCCCCCGTGGGCCTCGACGAGCTCGTGCTCGGCGGCGATCCAGTAGGGCTCGGTGTCGACCAGGGTGCCGTCCATGTCCCACAGGACGGCCTGCGGGAGGACCAGCGCCTCACGGGAGGCCGTGTCGGGGCGTGCGAGATCGGGTGATTCCAGGGGGTTCAACGAGTACTCCATGCTTCGGGGAACGGTTCGTGACCGTCCTGCCACCCTAGCTGGCAGTCCTCCCACGACTCGCGCACGCCTCCCGGCGGCGGCCGGCGACGCGCACACACCGACCGCGGCGTCGGCCGCCGGACCTTCCGCGTCCTAGGCTGGGACGATGAACGAGACCAGGGAACCGCTCGACCCGGCCGACCTGCCCGAGCCGACACTCCCGGCCGAGCCGGCCGAGCACCGCCAGACGGTCATGCTCGCCGCTTTCGAGGGATGGAACGACGCCGGCAGTGCCGCGACCGCGGCCCTGCTGCACCTGCACGACCTCTGGGACGCCCAGGACCTCGCGGAGCTGGACCCCGAGGAGTACCACGACTTCCAGGTCATCCGCCCGGTCGTCGGCACCGACGAGAACGGCCGCCGCGAGATCACGTGGCCCGCGACGACGATCGTGTCCGCGACCGTCCCGGGCAGCGGGCGCCGCGTCCTGCTGGTCCACGGCATCGAGCCCTCGATGCGCTGGCGCCGGTACTGCCGCGAGCTGCTGGACCTCGCGGAGCGGGAGGGCGTGACCACGGTCGTGACGTTGGGGGCGCTGCTCGCCGACGTCCCCCACACGCGCCCCATCCCCATGACCGCGACGTCCGAGAGCGCAGGGCTGCGCGCGGTCCTCGACGTCGAGCCCAACTCCTACGAGGGGCCGACCGGGATCGTGGGCGTCCTCCAGCACGCCGCCGCGGAGCGGGGCATGCAGTCCGTGTCGTTGTGGGCGGCGGTGCCGCACTACGTCGCGAACCCACCGTCGCCCAAGGCCACGATCGCGATCCTGTCCCGGGTCGAGGAGCTGCTGTCCGACCCGATCCCTCTGGGCGACCTCCCGGAGGAGGCCGAGGCGTGGCAGGCGGGCGTCGACGAGCTCGCGGCCGAGGACGAGGAGATCGCGGAGTACGTCCACCAGCTCGAGGAGGCCAAGGACACGGCCGAGCTGCCCGAGGCGAGCGGTGAGGCCATCGCGCGTGAGTTCGAGCGCTACCTCAAGCGCCGCGACGACGGCACGGGCGGCCCGCTCGCCTGAGCACCGGGGCATCCGTCCCGCCGGAGCCCAGGTCGTGAACGACGAACGGCCCGCGACCCCCTCCCAGAGGG
>NZ_JBHUAD010000012.1:0-34381 GCF_042789955.1 Oerskovia sp. NPDC056781 | reverse complement strand
GCCCGTGACAGCGCGGCGGTGAGGAGGGGGATCGTCAGAGCACGCGCACCACGGGCCCGGTCACGGCGCCGAGGCGCCCGACGGCGAGCCCCTTGGTGACCGACCAGGCCGGTCCCTCGATCGTGAACGTCGTGACGTCGGTCGTGGAGGCAGACCGGGAGAGGTTGACGCCCCAGGCGCTCGCGGTGATCTCGAGGTGCACCCAGTCGCACGTGCCGGCGTCGAGCCGGAACGTGTTCCCGGTGCGGGTCAGGTCGAACGTGCACGGCCCGGCGTCGTAGGGGGCCGCGCTCGCGGCCGGCGCCAGGGCGAGGGCGGCGGCGACGAGGGCAGAGACTGCCAGGGCGCGCTTTCCGGTGGTTCGCATGGAGCTCCTTCGCTTCAGGTGAGGGGACGTCGTCGTCCCCCGGACCTGTCCAGTCCATCCTGGACGCCGGTGCCAGGACATCCGTGAAAACCCTTCCATGGACATTTCACCCTGTACGGGGAATCCCTCACACGCCGCCCGCGAACCCCGTCTGCCGCCACGCCTCGTAGATCGCGATCGACGCGCTGTTGGTCAGGTTGAGCGACCGGCGCCCGGGCAGCATGGGGATCTTGACGTGCTCGGTGATCCGGGGGTGGGCCAGGACGTCGTCGGGCAGGCCCGTGGGTTCGGGGCCGAAGAGCAGCACGTCGCCCGGGCGGTACTCGACGTCGGTGTGCCGGGTCGTGGCCTTGGTCGTGAACGCGTAGACGCGGGCCTCGGGCATCGAGGTCAGGGCGGCGTCGAGGTCGGCGTGGACCTCCATCGCGGCGAGGTCGTGGTAGTCGAGGCCCGCGCGGCGGAGCTTGGGCTCGTCGAGGTCGAAGCCCAGGGGTTCGACGAGGTGCAGGCGCGCGCCGGTCACGGCCGCGAGGCGGATCGCGTTGCCCGTGTTGCCGGGGATGCGGGGCTCGAAGAAGACGAGGTGGGGCAGCGTCGGGGCCGGGCGTTCGGCGTCCGTGCCGAGGTGCGGCCGCCAGTCTTCTGCGCCGGTGACCTCGGGCGACGGTGCGGGCACGGGGGAGGAGGGGACGTCGTCGGGCATGGTCCCGATTCTCCCACCGCGCCGCGGCCGACGTGTCGGGGGCTCAGCCCATCTGCGTGAGCGCGGCCTCGTCGACCTCGTGGAGCAGCGGCTCGCCCGCGAGGAAGCGCCCGACCTCCTCGACCACGATCGACCCCTGCCGCAGCCGGCCCTGGACGGTCGCGGCCGCATGGTGCGGGGTGAGGAGCACGTTCGGCAGGGCTCGGAAGGGGTGGTCGACGGGCAGCGGCTCGGCGTCGAACACGTCGAGCGCGGCGTCGATGCGTCCGCTCGCGACCTCGCGGAGCAGCGCCGCCTCGTCGGTCAGCCACGACCGGGCGGTGTTGACGAGCCCGGCGCCGTCGGGCATGAGCGCGAGCTCGCGCGCCCCGACGAGGTGGTGCGTCTCGGGCAGCGTGGGCGCGTGGAGCATGGTGATGCGGCTCGTCGCGAGCAGGTCGTCGAGGTTCACGAGCGTGACGCCCAACGCCTGCGCGTCCGCGGCCGACAACGTCGGGTCCGCGACCACGACCTCGGCCCCGAGCGCACGCAGCATCGTGATCGCCGCGCGCCCGGTCCGGGACGCACCCACGACGCCGACGCGCGTGCCCGCGATCTCGTGGCGCGGCGGCGCGGCCTCGGCGTCCTCCCACGAGGCGCCCGACGCGAGCCCGTGGTGGAAACGCGGGAGCTGGTGCAGCAGGGCCATGGCGAACACGACCGACACCTCGCCGACCGACTGCGCCATGCCCTGCCCGGCCTGTGTCACGCGCACGCCGCGCGCGAACAGCTCGGGTGTCACGAACGGCTTGACGCTCGCTCCCGTGTGCGCGACCAGGCGCAGGTCGGGCAGGCGGTCGAGCAGCGCGGCGTCGAGGCGCGGGGTACCCCACGAGATGACGAGCACCTGCGCACGCGAGAGGCCCGACGGCGCAGCGCTCGTCCCGGCGCCGAGCGTCGCGCCCAGCGTGGCCGGGTGGTCGACGAGGACGACGTCGGTCAGCGCCGTGAGCGTCTCCCACGCCGCGGGCGCGAAGAACTCGGCCCGCAGCGTGGGGGAGACGCTGACGACGCTCGTGGTGCGGCTCATCGCAGGATCATCCCAGCCACGCGTCGAGGTGCTCCGCGATGAACGCGTCGTCGGACGCTCCGAGCCACGGGTACGCGGCCGTGACGCGCGTGAGCTCGTCGGCCTGCCCGGGGGACAGCGTCTCGGCGGGGTCGAGGCACCAGATGCCCTCGAGGAGTCCCTGGCGACGCAGGACCTCGTGCACCCCCGCGATGACGCCCGCGAAGTCGTTCGCGGAGTCGAACACCGCGGCGTTGGCGTCGGTGAGCCCGGTCTGACGGGCGACCAGGAGGCGCAGGGCCGCGTCGTCGGGCACGGTGAGCGTGCCGTCGGCAGTGACGCCGCGCGCGGCCTGGGCGAGGCGCAGGGTGTCGACCGCACCTCGCGTCCACACGGCCCACTGGCCGAGCAGCCCGCCGACGAAGCGCGCGGTGTACGGGCTCACGCTCCCCGGGACCGGCACGTCGACCTCGGTGACGAGGTCCGCGATGATCGCGTCGTCGTTGCCCGTGTAGAGCGAGATCTGGTCGGCCCGGCCGGACTCGGCCACGCCACGCAGCACGTCGATCGTCCGGTACCGGTTGAACGGCGCTGCCTTGACGGCCACCACGGCCTCGATCGACGCGAACTCGCGCCAGAAGTCGACCGAGAGCCGCGGTCCGCCGATCGCCTCCTGGAGGTAGAAGCCGATCACGGGCAGGACCTCGCCCACGGACCGCGCACGGTCGAGCAGGTGGCGTTCGACCTCCTCGCGCGTGCCGCTCAGCCCGGCCACGCGCGGCGCGAGGAGCACCGCGTCGTAGCCGAGGTCGGCCGCGACCTGCGCCTCGGCCACCGCCTGGGCCGTGGGGCCCGAGGCCCCGGCGACCTGGACGAGCGGGCGCGGGCCGGTGACCGCGGACCCCGCGGGGGCGTGCCCGCCCAGCGTCTCGCGCGAGACCTCGGCCGCCATCTCGAGCACGGGCCGGTAGAGCCCGACGTCGCGGATCTCGAACTGCGTCGTGTGCACGCCCACGGCCACGCCGCCCGCCCCGGCCGCGTGGTAGTACCGCGTCAGGGCGCGCTGGCGTCGCTCGTCGAACCGGCGGTCCGCGGTCAGCGCGAGCGGCTGGGCCGGGATGACCGTGCCGGCACGCAGGAGCGCGAGCGAGTCGGGCTTCATGGCGTCGACCACCGAGCCCATCAGAACTTCCCGTCGCGCACGGTGAACTTGGTGGCCTTGCCGCTCGTCGGCAGGCCTGCGGCGAGCCACTGCGCCTGCCAGTCGACGAGCGTGCGCAGCGAGACGTCGGGGTACCCGAACAGCTCGTGGCACAGGCTCGCGTCGTTGAGCAGGGCGGTCCCGGCCTCGGCGCCCGTGAACGACACCTCGCGGCCCAGGCCCGCGCCGAGCAGCCCCGCGAGGCGGCGGACCGACGCAGTCTCCGGGCCTGTGAGGTTGACGGTGAACGCGGGCGAGGACGCGTGGCCGAGCGCGCGCAGCGCGACCTCGTTCGCGTAGCCCTGCCACACGACGTTGACGTGGCTCGTGGTCAGGTCGACCGGCTCGCCCGCGAGGATCGGCGCCGCGACGTCGCACAGCACGCCGTAGCGCAGGTCGACCGCGTAGTTGAGGCGGATGTTCGCGACCTTGGTGCCGCGCGTGAGGGCCGCGTGCTGGAACAGGCGCTCCCGCCCGAGGCAGCTCATGGCGTACTCGCCGACCGGACCCGTCGGGTCGTCCTCGGAGCAGCCGCCCGAGGACACCGGCACGAGCGGGTAGACGTTCCCGGTCGAGAACGCGGCGATGGTCGAGTCCGCGTAGCGACGCGCGACGTCGCTCACGAGTGCGGCGTTCGCGGCCCATGCGAGCGAGGGGGCCGACGACGTGCCGAACTTGGCGCCGACCATGTAGACGACGTCGGCGCCGTCGGGCAGGTCGGCCAGCACGGCCGGGTCGCCCGTCATGAGGTCGGCCGTCACGACGTTCACGCCCGCGTCGCGCAGGTGGTCGGCCTGGGCCGGGTCCGACCAGCGCGAGACCGCGTGGACCGCGTCGCCCGAGCGGCCCGCGGCGTCGAGCGCGCGCCGGGCGAGGACCGTGAGGCTCGGGCCCATCTTGCCGCCCGCGCCCAGGACGACCAGGTCGCCCGAGCGGGCGGCCATGTCCGCGACGAGCGCGGGGGAGGGCGTGGTGAGCAGGTCCTCGAGCTCGGCGAGCGACGAGGGACCGGCGGAGCGCCCGACGGCGGAGGCGCCGGCAGGAGCGACGGCGGCGGCGGGCAGGGGGCTGGGTGAGGTCGAAGACACGAGTGCTATCCCTTGATTCCGGACATGGTGACGCCCTCCTGGAAGTAGCGCTGGGCCACGAGGTAGGCGGCGAAGATCGGCACGAAGGAGATGGTCGCGCCGGCGAGGATCATGTTGAGCGGCACGTCCTGCTGCTGCAGCGACGCGATACCCACGGTCAGGGTCCAGTGGTCGGTGCCCTGGCCCATGATGAGCGGCCACAGGAAGTCGTTCCAGTGCCACAGGAAGACGAACGTGCCGAGCGTCGCGAGGATCGGCTTGCACAGCGGCAGCACGATGCGCGTGAAGATGCGCCACTCGGACGCGCCGTCGAGCTTGGCCGCCTCGAAGAGGTCGTCGGGCATGTCCATGATGAACTGCCGCATGAGGAACACCGCCTGGGCGTTCGCGAGCGTCGGCAGGATCAGGCCCCAGTAGGTGTCCAGGCCGCCGACCTGCGCCATGAGGATGAAGGTCGGGATCAGGGTCACGTGGTACGGGACCATGACCATCGCGAGGAACGACCAGAACATGGCCTCGCGGCCCGGGAACTTCTTCTTCGCGAACGCGTAGCCGGCCATCGCGGAGAACGCCAGGACCAGGACCACGGACACGACCGAGTAGATGAGCGTGTTCCCGAACCAGGTCCAGATGTTCCCCGCGCCGAGCACGCGGTCGTACGCCACGAAGCCCAGGTTCGTGGGGATCAGGCTCTGCGGGAACTGGATCGCCGCGGCAGGCTTGAGCGAGAGGACGACCATCGCGTAGAACGGGAAGATCGTCACGACGGCCGCGAGGCTCAGGACGACGTAGCGCACGACCTTGCCGCGCCACGTCAGGTCCATGCCCGAGCTCTTGCTGCGCCTGCGTCGAACCTTCGGCGTGAGGTCGGGCGATGTGGTGGTGCCGGCAGCGGTCCCGGGGTGCCCCGGGGTGCCGGGGGTGGCGAGCGTGGTCACTTGTCCCTCCCGATGAGGCGACGCTGCACCAGCGCAACGACGATGGTGATGATGAAGAGCGCGACGCCGAGAGTGCTGGCGTAGCCGAGGTCGAAGTACTTGAAGCCCTGGTCGTAGATCTGGTAGACGAGGCTGTAGCTCGCGCGGGCGGGCCCGCCGCCCGTCATGGTGTAGACCAGGTCGAAGATCTGGAACGACGCCGTGGTCTCGATGACCGCGAGGAAGAACAGCGTCGGCTTGAGCTGCGGCATGATGATGTGCCAGAACCGGTGCCAGGCGTTCGCGCCGTCGAGCGCCGCCGCCTCCTCGAGCTCGCGCGGCAGGTCCTGCATGCGGGCCAGGAGGATGAGCATCCCGTACCCGAAGCGCGACCAGATCGACACGAGCGCCAGGGCCGGCAGGACCAGGGTCGTGCTGCCCAGCCACGAGTCGGTCGACAGACCGATCAGGCCCATGAGCTGCGACCACGGGCCGCCCGTCGAGAACACCCACGTGAACACCGTCGCGGCGAGCACGAGGCTCGTGACGACCGGCAGGAAGAACACCGAGCGGTAGAAGCCCGAGCCGCGGAACGAGCGGCGCACCAGCAGCGCCATGAAGGTCGAGATCGCGAGCGACAACGGCACGATCAGGACGCTGAGGATCAGGGTCACGCGCATCGCGGACCAGAAGATCGGGTCGTTGACCATGCGCTCGAAGTTGTCGAGGCCGGTCCACTCGGCGGTGCCGCCGATCGTGTACTCGAAGAAGCTGAGCCCCACGCCCGCGATCGCCGGTCCGAACCGGAAGGCGAGGAAGAGCAGGAAGGCCGGGAGAGCGAAGAGCAGGCCGATCCGCGCCTCGCGGCGGGCCATGGTGCGGCGGAACGCTGATGGTCCAGTCGGGCGGGTCCCGCCCGACGGGCCCGAGGGCCTACCGGACGTGGACCGCGCGACGGGCGCGGCGCCGTCGGGCACGGGGCCCTCGACGCCTGGCCCGAGGACGTCTCCGGACGGGGTGGTTGCTGTCATGGGGTTCTTCTCCTTCGCCTCACCGGGCCGAGGGCCGCCTCGGCGGCGGCCACCCGGCCCGGTGGGTGTGGTGCGAGATCAGCCGAGGAGCGGGTTCGCGGCAGCGGCCGCGTCCTTCATGGCCTGCTCAGGGGTCTTCTGGCCGATGAGCGCGGCCTGGATCTCCGGGGCGAGGATGCCCATGACCTCACGCGACTTCTCGTTGAGGTCGCCGGAGGTGGTCGCGTCGAGCGTGGCCTCGAGTGCGGCCATGGTCGCGTCGTCGCCGTACAGGCCCGTCTGCGAGGTGTACGGCGTGAACCAGCCCGCGGCCTTCGCGTACTCGGCCGACGCCTCGGGACGCGTCGCGAACGCGAGCCACTTGCCCGCCGCGTCCAGGTTCTCGGCCTTCTTCATCAGGGCCAGCGAACCGACCGTGCCGTAGCCGATCGACTCGGCCTGCTTGAGGGAGGGGAGCACGACGGTGTTCTCCTCGCCCCAGAAGGTCGCGACGTCGCCGGGGCCCTGCTGCCACGTGCAGGCGATCTTGCCCTGCGCCGTGCGGGTCTGCTCGAACGCCGGGATGGTCGTCAGCAGGTCCTTCTCGACGAAGCCGCCCTCGGCCAGGTCCGTGACGAACTGGAGCGCCTCGACGCCCTCGGGCGAGTCGAACGCGACCTTCGTGCCGTCCTCGGAGAACACCGAGCCGCCCGCCTGCCACAGCAGCGGGTAGAACGACTCGTTGAGCGTCGCGTCGACCGCACCCCAGTAGTTCGTGACGTCGTAGCCCGCGTCCTTGAACTTCGGGGCCAGCGCCATCAGGTCGTCCCAGGTCTGGGGGTAGTTGCCCGACTCGCCGATCGCGTCGAAGGCCGCGGCGTTGCACACGAGCGGCTTCGAGTTCATGATCAGCGGCGCGCCCATCATGGCGCCGTCGATGCTCACGGACTTCGCGGCGTTCTCCCGCAGGTCGCCCGTGTTGTCGGTGACGTAGTTGTCCACCGCCGCGAGGGACTTCGCGTACTTCGGGAGCTGGTCCGGGATGAGGTAGACGACGTCGGGGCCCTTGCCGCCCGCGATGCCCGTCGCGAGCGTCTCGTCGCGACCCGCCCACGGGTAGATCTCGACCTTGACGTCGACGTCCGGGTTCTCCTTGGTGAACTCCGCGATCTGCTTGTCCCAGAAGGCCTTGTGGGCCGCCTCGTCGGCGATGACGGGGTAGGTCCACATGGTGACGGAGCCCGAGGCCGCGCCGTCCGAGGGGACGGGCGTCGAGCCGCCGGCCGCGTCGCCGCCGCCGCAGGCGGTCAGGGCGCCGAGGGTGGCGATCGCCGCGATGGCGGTCGCCACGTGCTTCTTCGGCATGGTCATTTTCGTGCTCCTTTGACGTCGAATGATGACTACCGTGCTGGTTGATCCGTGTGCTGTTGAGCCCGCCCGGCGCATCGTCGCGCCTGCGGGGTGCTGCTCTGTCCGGACGGCCGGAGGACCGCACGGACGGGACGTGCTGCTAGCGGGCCGGGACCTCGACGACGGTGCGCGAGTGTCGCGACTCCTCGGCCGCGAACACGGCGAGGTGGCTCTGGAGGGACTCGACGGCGCCCGACCGGACGTGGCTCGGGTCGCCCGTCGCGACGGCGCGCACGAACGCGTCCATGACGCCCGAGTCGCCGCCGCCGTGGTCGTCGGCCGCGTTGGTTGCCCCGTGGTGACCCGAGTCGTGGACCGTGACCGAGCCGTCCCGGAAGTCCGTGACGCGAATCCTCTCGCCGTCGCCGTCGAGGCAGCCGTGCGTCCCGAAGATCTGCGTCTTGCGGTGGTCCTGCTCCGAGAAGGCCGTCATGGTGAACGTCGCCGCGCCGCCGCCCTCGAGCTCCATCGCGACCACCTGGTGGTCGACCACGTCGTTGTCCGACGCGTAGACGCACCGGCCGTAGTCGCCTGTGCGCAGCGCCTCGATCACCGACGCCTCGTCGGTGCCGTCCGTGACGACCGTGACCGGCCAGATCGCGCCCTTCTCGCGCAGCGTGCCCAGGTACAGGCGCGGCGCAGAGTACGGGCACGTCGGTTCGAGCGGGCAGTCCAGGCAGCGGTCCGCGGCGCCCGCCGGGCGCTCCTGCGGACGGAAGTGCTTGAGCGAGCCGAAGCTCGCGACGGTCTGGATGCGCTTGCCCGTGACGTAGCGGATCCAGTCCAGGTCGTGGCTCGACTTCGCGAGCAGCATGGGGCTCGACGTCTTCTCCGAGCGCCACGGGCCGCGCACGTACGAGTGCGCGTCGTGCCACCAGCCGACCGGTTCCAGGTGCTGCACGTTGACGATCTCGCCCAGCACGCCCGAGTCCACGACCGACTTCATGAGGTCCGTGTACGGCATGTACCGCATGACGTGGCAGACGCCGAACAGGACGCCCGAGGCCTCGACCGCGTCGACCACGTCGCGGCACTCCTCGGCGCTCGGGGCGAGCGGCTTCTCGACGAGGATCGCGTAGCCCTGCGCCGCGAGAGCCACGACCGGGTCACGGTGCTCACGGTCCTGCGTCGCGACGATGACCATGTCCGCGAGGGGCGCCGAGGTGCCCGCCGCGACCAGGTCCTCCCAGCCCGCGAACCGCGCGACGGGGGCAGCGTCGGGGTTCGCCGCGGCCGCGCCGTCGCTCACGAGGGACCGCTGGAAGGGGCGCGGGTCTGCGACCGCGACCAGGCGCGCACGGTCGGGGTGCGCGGCGATCCAGCGTGCGTAGGTCTGACCCCGGTTGCCGGCGCCCACGAGGGCGACGGTCACGGGTGCATCATTGCGGGTCACGAGCGGTCCTTGCGTCGTTGCGGGGGCTGCGGAGGTGGGGCTGGTGGTGCTGGTCGAACGGTCGGTGCGGGCGGAGTGCCGGGCGAGTACGGCCTCATTTGCTATTTGCTATAGCAACTATGCCAGATGATCCTGCGCCCTGACAGCCCGCCAGGTCAACTTGCGACCGAGTCGTGATCTTTCGTGCGGCCCTCGCAGGTCCTTGGAGGGCTCGACGGCGACGCCCCGCCTCTGCCGCGTCTCTGCCGTCCGCCGCCGCGCCGCTGCCGCCCTCTGCCGCCTGGCTCGGCCCCCGCTCGGCGACCAGAGCCGATGTCCGTGCGCGCCCGGCCGTCGGTGCCGAGAACGGGGTCGAGGTCGTCAGGTCATGGTTGGCGACCTCGACCCCGTGCTCGAGGCGGGGGTACCTCGTTCTCGGCGACCGGCGACCGGCGACCGGTGCCGACGTCAGACCACGAGCGTGCCCGCCGTCGAGACCGTCGGGCCGTCGGCCGGGATCGCGACGCGCTGCACGCCGGACTCGACGTTGCCGGTGTGCAGGAGGTAGGAGCCCGCACCGAACGCGCCGTCGGCGAGCTGGAGGCGGCCACCCGTGAAGGTGGACCCCACGGCCGACCAGCGATTGATACCTGTGTCTAGCTTCACGTGAACAGTGTCACCCGACGCGGCCACCGACCGTGCACCGTCCAGGTTCCACGTGACGGGCTTGTCCGCCTTCGCGCGGCTCAGGAACGTGCCACCCGCAGGCGATCCCTCGAGGCGCGCCCCGTCGCCCACGCGGACGGTCTGCTCCGCGACGCCCGCCGCGACGACCGCGACGTTGCGCAGCACGCCGCCGCGGACCGTCAGGTCTCCCGACGCCGTCACGGTGCCCTTGCCCTCGGCCGCCTCGAGCGTGCACTGGTCCAGGACCACCGGGCCCGAGCCCGCGAACGACGCACCCTCCAGCCCGTTGAGCGTCGTGCGGACCAGGTGCACGGGGTTGGTCACGGTGGCCTGCGTGATCGGGCTGTTCGGCAGGACGTTGAAGCGCGAGCCCTCGATGACGTTGGGGCGCTTCGAGCGGCTCGACGCCTGGGACACGATGAGCGTGTCGTCGGCCTGGCAGCCGCGCAGCTGGACGCCGTCGGCGTTGACCCACAGCATGCCCGAGCCCGCGAGGCCCTCCTTGCGGACGACCTGCACGTCCTCGAGCGTCAGGTCGGTGACCTTGACGCGCGCCACGAACCACGAGCACACGTGCTTGCTGACCGTGATGCGCTTGGCCGACGAGCCCCATGCCGCACCCGAGTTGGCGAACGTCATGAGCCCCGAGTTCCCGACGTACGTCAGGTCGTGCTCGTACTGGCCGTGCGTGACGAACGGCCCCTGGTCGTCGCCGTCGCCGTGGCAGTTCTCCACGAGACCGTACGCCGAGGCCGTCCAGTCGTTGAGGTGGCGGCAGTTCGAGGTGTGGCAGTCGGACACGTGCCCGTACAGGCAGTAGATCTGCTGCGTCAGGTAGCCCGCGCCGCCCCACGTGATCGAGGCCGGGTTGGCGAGCGAGCAGCGCGTCGTCGTGAAGAACGTCGACCAGCGGCGCATGACCAGGGGCCAGAACGTCGCGACCCCGTGCACGTTCTCGACGTCGCAGCTCACCGCGTACTCGAACGCGAGCGGGTGCGAGCCCGTGTACTGGTCGCCGCCCGCGACGCCCACGAACGACAGGTTGCGCACGTGCACCTGCTGCACGGGCTCGACCTTGGTCCACGTGAGCGTGCGCCCCGCGGCGAGCTCCCAGCCGTTGAGGTAGTTGACGCGCACGTGCGTCGCGTCGACGATCTGGGTGACCTGGACCTGGAGCTGCAGCTCGCGCTCCCACTTGCCCGCGAGGGCGTTGACCTCGAGCGCGTACCACTCGCCCACGGCGTACTTCGACGAGTCGGAGACCTCGAAGTCGTCGCGCAGCTCGGGCATGACGGCCGTGAGCTTGTTCGTGCGGACGTCGTCGGTGACGGTGCCGCGGAAGAACAGGACGGCCGCGAACGGGTCGTCCTGCCCGGCCTTCTCGATGCCCTCGGTCGTCATGGTGTGCCCGCCGAAGTCGAGCTCGAGGTGCGAGCGTGTGAACCGGTGGCGGCGCACGAAGTTGAGGTCGGAGTGCGCCTCGATGCGGCTCACGGTCGGGTCGTTCACGAGCGCGTCGAGCGCGTCGTCGGCCGGGGTGTCCTTCCCGAAGAGCCCGAACCAGCGGAAGTCCGCGGTACCTGTGTGGAGCGTGTGCCACCTTCCCTTCCCCTGGGTGTCCTTGGGGGCCAGCACGGTGCCGCCGTTGGCCGCCGCCTCGCTCTTCGCGTCGTAGCGGACCAGGCGCGCCGCACCATCGCCCGGCGTGGCGTGGCCGAGGAGCTGGACGACCGTGCCGTCGTCGATCTTCTTGGCCTTCCAGCCCACGAGCTGGGCGACGGACGCCGCGACGAGGACCTCGTCGTCGGGCTCGTCCTTCTTCAGGGGCAGCACGCCCGACGGCGCCGCAGCGGTCGGCGTGGCGGCTGCGGCCGAGTGCGTGCCCATCAGGGCGCCGGCGGCCACGAGGCCGCCGATCCCGGCGACGCGCAGCAGGTTGCGGCGCGAGGGGGCCTCGACCGTGGGGGCCTGTCGGGGCGAGGTCGGCGTCGTCGTCGGCTCGCCGGGGGTCTGTCCGGACGTGATGAGGTTCGTCATCTGCAGGGGCCTTTCATCAGGGGTTCTTCCGGGTGGGCAGGGGGAGCTCGTGCGGTTCACAGCGCGAGCGAGTCGGTGACGAGGACGTGGCCGCCCTCGGGGAAGCCGGTGCGGTCGACGCCCTGCTCGACGCAGCCGGACTGGAGCACGCGCGTGCTCGGTCCCAGGTCGAACCGGCCGCCGCTGAAGCGCGTGCCGACCGCGGTCAGCGCGTCGGCGCCCGAGAGGGTGACGTGCGCGGTGGTGCCGCTCGCGGCGAGCGTCGCACCCCGCAGGTCCACCTGGACGTTCCCGGGGCCCGCGGCCCGCGAGACCAGGGCGCCCGCCGTCGTCGTGCCGGAGATCTTCGCCCCGCGGACCGTGAGCCGCTGGTCGCGGACCGCGCTGAGCTGGATGCCCGTCCCGGTGAGGGTCCCGCCGCTGACCGTGACGTCGGCCGACCCGACGAGCGCGGGGGCCGCGGGGGCGGCCTCGTCGGTCGAGCCCACGAACGTGCAGTCGGTGAACGTGACAGGTCCCGCGCCGCGCAGGATCGTGCCGTCGAACCCGGTGAATCCTGTCCGGACGAAGTGGACCGGGGTGGCGACCGGCGTCTGGTGCAGCACGCTGCCGACCGGCAGCGAGAAGTGGCAGTCCTCGATGACGTTGGGCCGCTTCGACAGGTTCGAGCGCTGCGCGACCGCGAAGAACGACGCGGTGCACCCGCGCATCTGCACGCCGTCGGCGTTGACCGTGAGGCTGCCCTGCTGGTCGAACGTCGAGCGCGCGACGACGTGCACGTCCTCCAGGGTCAGGTCGGTGATCTTGGTGCTCACCGTGAACCAGGAGGCCACGTGCCCCTTGACCGTGATGCGCTTGGCGCTGATGCCCCACTGCGCCCCCGAGTTGGCGATGTCCATGAGACCGCTGTTGCCCTGGAACACGAGGTCGTGCTCGTACTGGCCGTGCGTCGTGAACGGGTTGCCGCCCTGGTCGTCGCCGTCGCCGTGGCAGTTCTCGACGAGGCAGTAGGCCGAGGCCGTGAGGTCGTTGAGGTGTCGCGCGTTGTGCGAGCGGCAGTCCGCTACGCGCCCGTACAGGCAGTAGATCTGCTGCGTGAGGTAGCCCGCGCCGCCGTAGAAGACCGTGGGCGGGTTGGCGACCGAGCAGCGCTCGGTCGCGAAGAACGTGTTCCAGCGGCGCATGATGACGGGCCACCACGTCCTGGAGCCGTGCACGTCCGAGACGTCGCAGCGCACCGCGAACTCGTACGCGACCGGGTGCGAGCCGGTGTACTCGCGGTCGTCGGGCAGCTCGCCGTTGAGCGGGCCGTCGTACGGCCCGGCCCCGACGAACGTCATGTTCCGCACGTGCACCTGCTCGACCGGCACGACCTTGCGCCACTCGAGCACGCGGCCCGGGGCAAGTTCCCAGCCGTTGCGGTAGTTGACGCGCACGTGTGCCGCGTCGACGACCTCGGTGACCTGCACGAGGCGCTGGAGCTCTCGCTCGTCGCGCCCGCCGCCCGGCCTCGGGTCGACCTGCACGGTCCACCAGTCGCCGACCGCGAACGCGGACGAGTCCGCGACCTCGAACACGTCGCGCTGGTCGGGCATGGTCTGGGCGAGCGTGCGCTGCTGGGTCACGTCCGTGACGGTGCCCTGGAAGAACATCACGGCCCCGAACGGGTTGTCGTGCGCGTTGCGCTCGATGCCCTCGGTCGTGATCGTCCGGCCGCCGAAGTCCAGCTCGAGGTCGGAGCGCGCGTAGGTGTGGCGGCGCACGAAGTTGAGGTTCGTGTGCGCCTCGATGCGGCTCACGGTCGGGTCGTCGACGAGTGCGTCGAGCGCGTCGTCGGCGCTGCCCGTGGGGGCGTCGGCGCCGAAGATCCCGAACCAGCGGAAGTCTGCGGTGCCCGTGTGGAGCGTGTGCCACCGGCCCGCGCCGACCGCGCCGAGGTCCTGCGGGGCCAGCACGGTGCCGCCGTTGGGGGCTTCGGTGCTCTTCGCGTCGTAGCGGACCAGGCGTGCGGCGCCGTCGCCGGGGGCCGCGTGGCCCAGGAGCTGGACGACGGTCCCGTCGTCGATCTTCTTCGCACGCCAGCCCACGAGCTGGGCGACGGACGACGCGACCAGGATCTCGTCGTCGGGCTCGTCCTTGCTCAGGCTCAGCGGTGCGGCGACCGCCGAGGGGGCGAGGCCCGTGGACAGCGCGAACGCGGTCGCGGTCAGCGCGCCCATGCCCGCGACGCGCAGCACGCTGCGGCGCGAGGGGGCGATGGGGTTCGCGGGGTCGGGGGAGAGGTCGGGGGCTGCCGCGCTGTCGCGGGCAGTCAGGGGGGTCTTCACGTGGGTCACCCTTCGGACGGGTCGATGAGACGGGTCCGTTCAGGAGTGGCCGACGCGCGGCAACGGGAGTGCGGGTGGAGTCCGGCGGGCCGGGGCTGCGGTGACCGGGGGACGGGGCGAGAGGGACGGTTCAGGCTGGGCGCGGCAGGCCGCGACAGCAGGATGGATGCGCTTCGTTGCGTCCGGATGAACCGGGCATTTCCCGGAGATTAGGCCGGTGCTATAGCAATGTCAAGAGGTTGGTGACGAGTCGCCAGGTCCGCCGGGCCTGCCCGGGGAGCCGCGCCGGCCGCCGCCTCACAGGTAGTCGCCGGGCCAGTGGAAGCCCGCCGTGGGGCCGCTCGTCGCGGCGCGCAGGGCGTCGGTCTCCGTCGTCGTGCACCGGACCGGACGCAGCATCCCGGTCGCGTCGGACGTCGTCTCGCGACCGCCCGGCGCCAGCAGCGCGTCGGTGAGCACCGCCGCGGCCGGGACGTGCGGCAGGCGTACCTCGCCGCGGGTCGCCCCGTGCTCGCGCGCCAGCGAGCGGGCGTCGAGCGCGAGCACGTCGAGCGCCTCGCGCCACTCTGGCGTCGTCGCGTCACCGGGCCCGACGGCGAGCTCCCGCACGCGCAGCACCTCGCCCTCGAGCTCCACGACCAGGTAGCCCACGATCGACCCGTCGGGTCGCCTGGCCGTGAGGAGCTCGGCCGCGGAGTACCAGAGGGGGATCCGGCGCTCCCAGTGCTCGGCCGTGCGGCGCGTGGTCAGAGGGGCGGCGTGGAACGCGTCGTGCAGGGTCGCGAGGGCCTGCCACGGGAGGTCGGTGTTCCAGGCGGGGAACGTGGTGGGGACGGGGGAGTTCGCACGGGGCGGCTGCTCGTGGCGAGCGACGACCGCTGCCGAGCCCGGCCGTTCGGGGCGAGCGGCGCCGTCGGGCAGGAGGAGGCCGTGGGTGACGGGGGCCTCGAAGGTCTCCCAGCCGCTCGGTCGGTAGACGCCCGGGGTGCCCGTGAACAGCAGCGAGGCGTCCATGCCTGCGGCATGCATCTGCTCGACCGCCTCGGTGAGTGCGAGGCGGACCAGACCACGGCCCCGCATGTCCGGGGCCGAGGCGACGTTCGCGATGCCGCCCACGGTGAGCGTGGTGGCCGCCCCGTCGGGGCTCGGGAGGCCGACGATCGTGCGGGGGCTCCAGCAGACCGAGGCGACGACGCGGTCCTCGGCGGGGGTCGGGCCCGTGAGGACGGCGACGACCGTGCGGTCGAGCCGACCGTCGTCGGTCTCGTAGACGGGGACCATGAGCGGGGCGTCGAACGCGGTGGCCCACAGCGCGTACAGCGACGGGACGTCGGTGGGAGTCGCGGTGCGGAATTCCATGGGGCTCCTCGGTGAGCGGGTGCGTCGGTGCAGGTGGGGCGCATGTGCGGGCCGGCCGGTAGTTCGCCTTGACGGTTTGCTATAGCAAGAATAGTCTCGCATCCACGTTCTCGAGTGAACGATGCACGGCAACGAAGCACGTGCGAGGTCGGGCTGGACCTCGCACGAAGTGTCCCTCCCTCGACCGTCCCCTTCTCGCTGCCGACCATGTGGTTGCGGTCGTGAATCACCCCGATTCCGACGCCCACCGCATGTTCGAGGAGCGCTGTCCGCATGTTCGACGATCGCCGCACCCGTCGCTGGGGCGATGCGCTTCGTCCCACCCGTGCACCTGGCCTTCGCGCGCGACGCGTACGAAGCACTCATCGCGCGGCTGCGGCTCCGATATCCGCCGGGCGGAGTCGGCGGCCTCTCGCCCAGGTGTCCGTGTACACGCCGAGCGTGCAGTTCGGGCTGTTGTGCCCGCCTCGGGGCGACCCGAACTGCACAGTCGACGCCCCCGGTGCCCCCGGCGCCCCCGCCCCGGTCAGGCGCCCCCGGCCTCCGTCGCGGGCTCCTCGGCGACGTCGCCGTCCTGGGTGTGGCTCTCGAGCCGTGCCGCGGCCTCGCCGATGTGCTCGGCCATGACGGCCCGCGCCCGGTCGGGGTCGCCGCTCGCGATCGCGTCGATGATGAGGTGGTGCGTCTCGGCGTGCGCGACCCGGGCCTCGGGGTCCAGTGCCACGTTCGCGGCGCGCAGGAAGCCCGTGATCCGGGAGCGGAGCTGGGACGTGATGGTCATGAGCATGTGGTGGTCGGCGAGCTCCCAGAGCTGCTCGTGGAAGCGGCGGTCGAGCTCGAACACGCGGGCCGAGCTGCCGCGCTCGGCGGCGTCGACCATCTGCTGCACGGTCTTGCGCAGGCGGGCCTCGGTCTTGGCGTCCCACTCGGCCTGCACGCGCACGACGACGAACTGCTCGAGGAGCGTGCGCAGGCTCGAGATCTCCTCGAGGTCGCGGCTCGTGAGCGCGGCGACGCGGGCGCCACGGTGGGGGAGGCGTTCGACGAGCCCCTCCTCGGTGAGGCGGGTGAGGGCCTCCCGCACGGGGATGTGGCTGGTGCCGAGGCGTTCGGCGAGCTTGCGCTCGACGAGGCGTGACCCGGGCGCGAGGTCGCCGCTGAAGATCGCCTCTCGCAGCTCGACGGTCACGCGGTCGGCGACGTTCAGGTCGGGCACGCTCTTGAGCGCCATGGGTTCTCCGTAGTGTTCTGCGGTCCGATCCGGGAGGTGCCCCGAAGGATAGCGGTCGGCGAACTGGGCCCGGCTCCTCGCCCGCGGTGCGTGTCGGGGCGAGGTCTGCGCGGGGCGCACCGTTGTGCCACCATCGAGGCGAAGGGCCACCGGACGGCTTGCCCCCTCACTACATGCTATAGCATTCGAGGGTTGACGCACAGGCTCGAGGAGGATCCATGGTGTCCCTGCACGACCGGGTGACGGTGCCCGGTTTCCGCGGACTGGCGGGCGTAGCCCGCCGCGACGTCACGCCTCCCGTGGGCATCCGGGCCCGCAACTGGGGGCCCGCCGACTGGAACGCCTCCCGGGGCACGCACCGCGCGATGACCCTCACCGCGATCGCCCTCGCGCAGGAGACGCCCGGCAACGCGTCGTCACGCCGAACGCCCGACGGAGCCGCGCGCCCTGCCTCAGGAAGCGTGCCCGACGGCGCAGCGCACCCCGAGCGCCTCACGCGCCCCGAGCACACCGGCGCTCCCCGGGTCGAGCCACTGGTGTTGATCACCGTGGACGCCACGTGGTGGCGGCGCGTCGACGACGAGCGCGGCGTCCGGGACGCAGTCCTCGCGGGCCTCGGCCTGCCGCCCGAGCGGCTGCTCATCTCGTTGTCCCACACGCACGCCGGCCCGGTGCTGTGCAGCCACGACGCCGACCTCGAAGGTGGCGAGCTCGTCCCCGCCTACCTCGAGCACCTCACGACGCAGGCCGTCGACGCGGGCCGCGAGGCCGTGGCCTCGCTCGCCCCCGCGACGCTCGAGTGGACGACCGGGCGCTGCTCCCTCGCGGCGGACCGCGAGCTCGTCCTCGCCGCGGGCGGGTCGCACGGCGAGCCCGTCGACACGATGCCCGTCGACATGATGCCCGTCGACATGATGCCCGTCGACACGATGCCCGCCGGTTCCGGTGCCACGGCGGACGGGAGCGAGGACTTCGGGCTCCCCGTGATCGGCTTCAACCCGACGGTTCCGCGGGACGCCGCCGACGACACCGTCGTGATCGGCCGCCTCAGCCGGGTCGAGCCCGCGGCCGAGGATCCCCTGCCGACCACGACGGCCCTCGCGACCATCGTCAACTACGCGTGCCACCCCACGACGCTCGCGTGGCAGAACGCCCTGGTCTCCCCGGACTACGTGGGTGCGATGCGTGACCTCGTCGAGGAGGCGACCGGGGCGCCCGTCGCGTTCTTCCAGGGGGCCTCGGGCGAGCTGGCGCCGCGCGAGCAGTACACGGGGGACGTGGCGGTCGCCGACCGGCACGGCACCTCGCTCGGGCACGCGGTCCTCGCGGCGCTCGCCGAGCTGCCCCCTCCCGGCACGGCCCTCGAGCTCACGCACGTCGTGCAGTCCGGGGCTCCGCTGGGCATGTGGGAGCCGCGCCCCGTCGAGGGCTCGCGCGTCCTGCGGGCGGTGAGCGACGCCGTCGTGCTGGAGCTGCGGGACCTGCCGAGCCTCGCGCAGATGGAGGCCGAGTGGGCAGACATCGACCCGCGCAGCCGCGACGAGCGGCTGCGCCGCGCGCGCAACCTGCGCGACGGCTACGTGACCGGCCCGACCGTCGAGCACCCCACGTGGGTGTGGCAGATCGGGGACGGGTTCCTCGTCGCGCACCCGGGCGAGGCGTACTCGCGCTTCCAGCGCACGGTCCGCGAGCACGCGGGCGACCACCCCGTGGTGGTCGCGAACCTGACCAACGGCCCGGGCTTCGTGTACCTCCC
This sequence comes from Oerskovia sp. NPDC056781, assembly GCF_042789955.1. Lineage (NCBI taxonomy): Bacteria > Bacillati > Actinomycetota > Actinomycetes > Micrococcales > Cellulomonadaceae > Oerskovia > Oerskovia sp. NPDC056781. The sequence continues at coordinate 15,868 of NZ_JBHUAD010000012.1, read as the reverse complement.
GACCGACCAGGCGTACGTGCGCGGCGCCTACCAGGCGTGGCAGTCGCCGCTCGCGCCCGGTTCGCTCGCGCGGCTCGAGCAGCACGCGAACCACCTCATCGACACCCTGGCGACGACGCCCGCACCGGCGCAGACTTCCACGGAGGACCAGTGAGCACCACGAACACCCCGACCGGCACACCCGCAGGCACCCCGCTCCGCACCGCGATCGTCACGGGCGGCGCGGCGGGCATCGGCCGCCAGATCGCCGAGCGGCTCGCGACCGACGGCCACCGCGTGGTGTGCGCGGACGTCGTCCAGCACGACTTGCCCGCGCTCGACCTCGCGGCCCTGCCCGCCGAGCCGGGCCTGGTCTGGATGCCCCTCGACGTCACGGACCACGCGGCCGTGGGGGCGGCGTTCGACGCGGTCGCCGCGGCGACGGGCAGCATCGACGTCCTGGTCAACAACGCCGGGATCCAGCGCCACCGCGGCATCGAGGACCTGACCTGGGACGAGTGGAAGGCCGTGGTCGACGTCAACCTGCACGGCGTCTTCACGTGCCTCCAGGCCGCGGGGCGCCACATGCTCGCCGCCGGCCGCGGCGCGATCGTCAACATCTCCTCGGTCTCGGCGCGCGGCTCCGCGGGCCGGGCCCCGTACTCGACGACCAAGGCGGCCGTGATCGGCCTGACCTCGACCGCAGGGGCAGAGTGGGCCGCGCGCGGGGTGCGGGTCAACGCGGTCGCGCCTGGGTACATCGACACGGGCGTCTTCCGTCAGGGCGTCGCGGCGGGGACGCTCAAGGAGGAGACGATCCTCGCGCGCATCCCCGCGGGCCGCCTCGCCGACGCCTCGGAGATCGCGAACGCCGTGAGCTGGCTCGTGTCCGACCAGTCGCAGTACGTGATCGGCCAGACCCTCTACGTCGACGGCGGGTTCATCGTCGACTACGGCGTCCCGCTCGCGAAGAAGCCGGAATGACGGGCAGGACCACGAGCCCGGGCGGGTTCGCGCGCATCACCGACGTCCGCACCTCGACGACGGTCGTCGCCCTGCCGCAGCCCCTGCAGCTCGGGGCCATGACGGTCACGCGCCGCGAGTACGTGGGGGTCCAGGTCCGTGCGCTCCTGCCGGGCGGCACCGAGGTCACGGGCGTCTCCTACGCCCTGACGCGCGAGGCGCCCATGGCGGAGATCGTCGAGCGTCTCGTCGCTCCGCACGTCGTGGGCCGCGAGCTCGCGGTCGAGGACCCGGCCGCGGGGGTGCGGGCGGCGTGGGACGCCGCGCTGCGCGGCTCGGCGATCGTGGGGCGCGTGGGCCTGGTCCGCCGGGCGATAGGCCTGGTCGACGTCGCACTGTGGGACGTCGCGGGCAAGGTCGCGGGCGTCCCGGTGTGGCGCCTCCTGGACTCCGCCGTGACCGACGTGCCCCCTGTGCCTCTCGGGCCCCCCGTGCCCGACGGCGCCGCTCAGGTCCCGTCGTCGGCCCGCCCTGGTCAGGGGCCGAGCGGGGACCCGGCCGAGCCGGTCGCCCCGGCGCGGCGGCCCGCGATCCTCGTCGCGGCCTACCCGACCCCCGGTCGCACGGCGCGCGCCGTCGCCGACGAGGTGCTCGACCGTGCCCGCGAGGGCTGGCCGCTGCTCAAGATCTCGCGGTCTGCCGACCGCGACCTCATGCGCGACCTGCTCGCGATCCTGCGTGCCGAGCTGCCCGGGGTGACGGGCCGGGAGACGGAGGCCGGCCGCAGCGGAGTCGTCGTGGACGTGGGCTTCGGCTGGCGCGACGCGGACGAGGCGCTCGCGGACCTCGACGCCTGGGGGATCAGCGCTCCGGCACCTGCCGGGGAACCGCCCGCGCTCGCGTGGCTCGAGGACCCCGTGCTGCCCGAGGACGCGGCCGGCGCCGCGCGGATCCGCGCGGTCACGGGGCTGCCGCTCGCGATCGGCGACGAGGTCACGGACCCCGAGGTCCTCGCGCGGCTCGCTGCGCTCGGCGCGCTCGACGTGGCGCGCGTGGACGTGGTCGGGATCGGCGGCCTCACCGCGGCCGACCCCCTGGTCCGCTCCTGGCAGGACGCGGGGCTCGTGACGTCGAGCCACGTGTACCCCGAGGTCAGCGTGCACCTGGGAGGCGCCGCGGGGATCGGCGTCGAGACGTTCGAGCGCTCGCCGCAGGGCAACCCCTACGACCCGGCGCCGCTGCTCGTCGAGGGCGGCCCCGAGTTCTCGGCAGCAACGGCGCTGCCGCCTGAGGCCCCCGGCCTGGGCTTCACCCTCTCGCCGACGTACTTCACGTTCGAGCCCGCCCCCTCGCTGCCGAGCACGTGGTTGGCGTCGGATACGGGCCCCGGAACGACGCCAACCGCATGCTCGACCGACGGCAACCGCATGCTCGACGACCAGGAGGACCGATGACCGACGCGACAAGCACGCCTGGGGCGAGCTCCGCCGTCGGGCACGACGAGCGAGGACCGGTGTCCGCCCAGAACCCGGCCGGACAAGCCCCCGTGCCAGGACCAGCCGTGACCCGCAGCGTCGTCGTGACCGGGAGCGGCAAGGGCATCGGCCGGGCCATCGCGGCGCGGCTGACCGCGGACGGGTGGACCGTCGTCGGGCTCGAACGGAGCGCCGGCTCGGGGACGGTCGAGGAGGGCGTCTGCGCGGCCGTCGTGCTCGCGGACTCGCGCGAGCGTGAGTCGCACCGCGAGGCCGCGCACGTCGCCCGGGGCCTCGCCCCGCTCGCGGGCTGGGTCAACAACGCGGGCATCACCAGGACCACGCCGCTGCACGCGCTCGGCGACCCCGCCCGAGCCGAGGAGATCGAGCGCACGGCGCGCGACGTCGTCGAGATCAACGGCCTGGGCTACCTCTGGGGGGCCGCCGCCGCGGTCGAGGTGTTCACCGACCAGGTGAGCGGCGGGTCGATCGTCAACGTCGGGTCGATCCACGGGCGGTCCTCGTTCGTCGACCACGCGGCCTACGAGCTGACCAAGGGCGGTATCGACGCGCTCGCGCGCAGCGTCGCCGTCACGTACGGGCGCTACGGCATCCGGGCCAACACGGTCGCGCCGGGCGGGGTCCGCACGCCGCACCTCGACGCGCAGATCGCGAACGCCGTCGACCCCGAGGCGGAGGAGCGCGGGCTCGCCGAGGGGCCGCCGCTCGGCCGCATCGCCGAGTCGGCCGAGATCGCGGCCGTGGTCGCGTTCCTGCTCTCGGACGAGTCGTCGTACGTCTCGGGCCAGTCGATCGCTGCCGACGGTGCGTGGACCGCGTCGTTCGGGACGCTGCCGCACGACGCCGGGCTCGACGCGCGGTACGGGCTCGACTGACGGCGTCCCGACACGCTGCCGGACGGGCGGCCCTAGCGGTCGAGGACCGTTCGGCCCAGGTGGCGTCGCACCCGGTGCAGCCGCGACTTGACCGTGCCCTCGGGAAGCTCGAGGAACGCGGCCGCGTCGCGCGTCGTGACGTCGTGGAGGATGCAGAGGTCGGCCACCTCGCGCAGCGCGGAGGGAAGCTCCGCGATCTCGCGGCGGGCACGGCCCGCGAGGATCGCTGCGAGCACGCTCGCCTCGGCGCCGTCCGCCGACGGTGCGGCCCGTCCGTGCACCTGCGCGACGCGGGCGACCAGCCAGCGGTGCCGCCGAGCGGCCCGCTGCTCGTTCGAGCAGAGGTTGGCCGCGGTCGCGAGGAGCCACGGGAGCACCGAGTCGTGGACGACCATCTCCCGCCGACGGCGCCACGCCGCCAGGAAGACGCCCGAGGTCAGGTCCTCGCACCGCCCCGCGACGTCGTCGTGCAACCCGCCCGACGTCAGCAGCGCGCGACACAGTCCGTGGACGCGCCGCGAGTGGCGACGGTAGACGACCGCGAACGCCTGCTCGTCACCCTCCTGGACCCGGCTCCACAGGTCCCCCTCGGCCACGGACCCCTCGTCGAACACCGACGACTGCTCACGCATCACTGCCCCCTGGTGCTGCCCGCCTGCAGGCACTGCTCCGCCCCGCCCCCACGGCGGTGCCCCCTCCGACCATCGTCACCCGCGGGCCCCGCGCAGGCGAGAGGAGGCGGCTCCGGGCAGCGTTCGTGCCCGGGCCCCGGGCCCCGGTCCCTCGATCCCGCCGGCCCCGTCAGCGAGCACCCACCCGGGGCCGGTCGATGTACCCGACGGAGTGGAACCACCGGACGTACGCGTCGAGCATCTCGGCGTCGACCGGCGGGCAGACGATGCCGCTCCCGGCGAGGTCCTCGTCCGCCCGCTCCCGCCCGAACCGCGGGAACGTCCCCTCGAAGTACAGCTCCTTGACCGTGAGCGTGCTCGACGACGCGATGTTCGTGAAGATCGGCAGGAACGACACGATCGGGTGCTCAGGGTGCGCCCTGCAGAACTCCGACAGGTCGTGCAGCCAGGTGTCGTAGTCGACGACGTCGATCGGGTGACCGTGCGCGCGCAGCCGCTCGACCATGAGCCCCAGGAGCGCGTACCGGGGGTTCGTGAGGTGGTAGGTCTGCCCCTGCGCCGGCCTGGTCTGCGCGAGGTGCACCACGGCGCGGGCCAGGTGGTCGACCGGCACGAAGTCCAGGGGCAGGCCGACGTCCGGCGCCCGGCCCATCTCGACGATCGCCTTGAAGAACGCGCAGATCGCGGCCTCGGTGTTCCAGTGGCCGTCCACGGTGCTGCCCGTGATCTCGTAGGGCCGGTGGACCACGACCGGCAGTCCACGCGCCGACGCCGCACGCAGGATCTGCTCGGCCACCCACTTGCTCTCCGGGTAGCCCATCGACAGCCGTTCGACGTGGTCGAGCGGGGTGTCCTCGGTGACGTGCCGGACGGCCGCGGAGCCCGAGCCCGCGAGCACGGCGATGGTCGAGACGTAGTGGAGCGGGACGCCGCCGCCCGCCTCGGCCAGCTCGACCAGGCTGCGCGTGCCGTCGACGTTCGTCCGCCGCAGCCACTCGTACGGGTAGACGAAGTTCACGTGGGCACCCGAGTGGTGGATCAGGTCCGTGCGCGCGGCGAGCGCCTCCCACGACTCGTCGTCCAGCCCGAGGCGATGGGCCGTGAGGTCCCCGGGCACGGCGACGACCCGGTCGGTGCCGAGCGGCCCGTGGCCGTACCTGCGCTGTGCCGCCAGCACGCGAGCCAGGGCGGCGTCCTCGTCGGCGGCGCGGACGAGGCAGCGGACCGTGGCGTCCGTGCGGTCGACGAGCTCTCGCAGCAGCGCGGAACCGAAGAATCCCGTCGCGCCCGTGAGGAGCACCTCTGCGGGCGGGGTGGACCGAGGGACCCGGTCGACCGGGTCCGGCCGGGAGAGCAGACGGACGTCGGGGCGCCAACGGTCCGTGCCGTCGGCAACCGGATCCCCGGTCGGGCGCACCCGGATCTCGTCGACGACAGCGGCGAAGGCCGCCGGGCGTGGGGCTGACAACAGGCCACGGATCAGGTCGTGGCCGTGGGCGCCGTCGAGCGCCAGCGACGACTGGACGCGAGCGATGAGCTGCGCAGCCATGAGCGAGTTGCCGCCCAGCGCGAAGAAGTCGCCTTCCGGGTCGACGACGTCGAGCGCGAGTGTCGCGCGCCAGGCACGCTCGACGGCCTCGCGGGTGTCCCGGGGAGCGTCCGGTGGAGCGTCCGTCCCGTCCTCGGTCGCGGGGCGGGTCGCGATGGCCGACGCCCGGTCGGCGAGGACCCGTCGGTCGACCTTGCCGTTCGTGGTGAACGGGAGAGCCTCGACGGGTACGACCGTCGCCGGGAGCATGTAGTCGGGCAGGGAAGCAGCGAGCGCGCGGCGGACCGACGCAAGATCGGGGACCGGTGCCTCGGGCCTCGCGGGAGTGCAGAAGGCGACCAGGACCCGGCTCGTCCCGTCCTCGACGGCCACGACAGCGGCCTCTCCGATACCCTCGCTCCCCGAGAGCGCCCTCTCGATCTCGGTGAGCTCGATCCGGTGACCGCGGACCTTGACCTGGTCGTCGAGCCGTCCGCGGAACTCCAGGAGACCGACCTCGCTCCACCGGACCTGGTCGCCGGTCCTGTAGTACCTGACCGGGGGAGCGCCGTCGAGGCTCAGGTGCACGAAGCGCCGTGCGGTCTCCTGCGGGTCGCCCAGGTACCCGGCCGCGAGGCCGTCCCCGGCGACGTGCAGCTCACCGTCCTCGCCCGGGGCGACCGGGGATCCGTCCGGGTCCAGCACGGCGACCGAGACGTAGGGGAGCGGGGTCCCGATCGGCACGGGCCCGTCGTCGGCCTCACCGAGAAGGTGCGCCACGGCCACGACCGTCGTCTCCGTCGGCCCGTAGCCGTTGACGACGTGCGTGGCGCGACCCACGGCGCGCGCGGCGAGGGCCGGGTTGAGGACCTCGCCGCCGGCGATCGCGTAGCGCAACCCGTCGAACACCTCCGGGCAGGACCGGGCGACGTGGTGGAAGACCCCTGTCGTGAAGAAGACCGAGTCGATCGCCGCGGCCCGGAGGGTGTCGCGCAGCGCGTCAGGAGCGAGGAGCAGCGACTGGTCGACGATCACGAGGCACGCCCCCGAGAGGAGGGTCGGCCAGATCTCGAGCGTCGACGAGTCGAAGGACAGCGAGGCCGCGTGCATGAAGCGGTTCGCGGGGTCGAGGACGAGGAAGCCGTTGTCGGTCGCCAGGCGCAGGACACCCCGCTGGCGCACGGCCACGGCCTTGGGCGTCCCCGTCGAGCCGGACGTGAACATCACGTACGCCGTGCGGTCGAGGTCGGCCGGGTGCTCGCCGGGGACGGCGTCCCCCGCGAGCCCGTCCGCTGCGAGCCCGTCGCCGGGTCGCCCGGGGCGGTCCGGTGCGCGGTCCGCCCCGGTGAGGTTCGGTGCGAGGTCCACGACCTCGACCCCGTCGGGCCCTTCCGCCCGGCTCCCGGCCGGGCGGACCGCGAGGGTCACGCCCGCGGTGGCGAGCATCGCGCGGACGCGCACCGCAGGCAGGTTCGCGTCGACCGGCACGTACGCGGCTCCCGCTCGCAGGATGCCGAGCATCGTGGCGCAGGTCTCCGCGGACCGGTCGCCGAGGACGGCGACGGCCGCGCCGGGCGGGACGCCCGCGGACCGGAGCCGACGCTCGACCTGCCGCGAGGCGTCCTGCAGGTCCCGATAGGTCCAGCGTCCCGTGTCCCACTCGACGGCGCTCCGGTTCGGCCAGGTGTCGGCGACGGCGTCGAAGGCGTGGGGGACGGAAGAGGCGTTGCGGACCCTCTCCAGGGTCGGCCCGCTCGTCGCAGCGCGGGCGTCGGTGGTGCCGGTCGGCGCAGGGCGCGGCTCGTGCTCGCTCGTCGTCATGGTCGGTCTCCTCGTCGCCAGAAGTGGTTCATCGCGATCGGGTCCTCGGGGAAGGGGCGGAGCTCGGTCACTCGTCCGTGCTCGATGCGGTAGACGTCCGCGAACCGGGCGCTCACGTCCTCGCCGTCCCGCCGTGCCGAGTCGACGGCGATCACGACCCCGCCGGTGTCGTCGACCAGGACGCGCTCGACGGCGGCGTGCGAGGTGCCGCCGGTGATCGCAGCCATCTGCGCGAAGGCACCGAAGACCTCGTCGTGGCCGCGGAAGGTGCCCGAGATCTGGGTCGCTCCTGGGATCACCAGGGTCATGTCGTCGGCGAAGAGTTCTTTCAGTCGGTCGACGTCGCCGCGGTTGAACGCGCGGTAGACCTCGTCGAGGATCGCTCGGTGATCGGTCGCTGCCATCTGCTGGCTCCCTGCTCGGTGGACGGACGGGTGCGAGGGGTCCCTCGTCCTGGTCAATGTCCGGCAGGGTGGGCGCGGTTCGCAGGGATCCGTCATGACGGGCGCCCTCCGTACACGGTTTCCTGGATTCAGGAATCCGTGTACTGTCCGACGCATGGAGACCGTCACCCTCACGCACACGGCCGCGCTCGCGCGCCTCGGGCACGCGCTGTCCGACGAGACGCGCACGCGCATCCTGCTCACGCTGCGCGAGGCCCCCGCGTACCCCTCGGACCTGGCCGACGCGCTCGGCGTCTCCCGCCAGGTCATGTCCAACCAGCTCGCGTGCCTGCGCGGCTGCGGGCTCGTCGAGGCGATCCCCGACGGGCGCCGTACCTGGTACCGCCTCGCCGACAGCCACCTCGCGCCCGCGCTCGACGACCTGCTCCGCCTCGTCGTCACGGTCGACCCCACGTGCTGCTCGCCCGACGGGTGCACCTGCTCGTGACCGACGTGACGGTGGGCCCTCGCTCCACCCGTGCCCTCCTCGCCCCCGCGCGCCGAGCCCTCCTCGAGCGTCGCGTGCGCTGGATCGTCTCGGCGACCATCGCGTACAACGTCGTCGAGGCCGTCGTCGCGATCGCTGCCGGGCGTATCGCGTCCTCGGCCGCGCTCGTCGGGTTCGGCCTCGACTCGGTCGTCGAGGTGCTGTCCGCCGCAGCCGTCGCGTGGCAGTTCGCGGCCCCCGACCCGCACCGCCGCGAGCGGGTAGCGATGCGCCTCATCGCCGTGTCGTTCTTCGGCCTCGCGATCTTCGTGAGCGTCGACGCGCTGCGCACGCTGCTGGGGTCCTCCGCGCCCGAACACTCGACCGTCGGGATCGTGCTCGCGGCCGTGAGCCTTGCGATCATGCCGTTCCTGTCCTGGTTCGAGCGTCGCACGGGCCGCGAGCTGGGCTCGGCGTCGGCCGTCGCGGACTCGCGCCAGACGCTCCTGTGCACCTACCTGTCCGGGGTGCTGCTCGTGGGCCTGGTGCTCAGCTCGACGCTGGGGTGGACGTGGGCCGACCCGATCGCGGCCCTCGTCATCGCGGCCGTCGCGGTCAAGGAGGGCGTCGAGGCCTGGCGCGGGGACGCGTGCTGCTCGCCGGTCGCCGGCCTGCACGCCGACGGCGTCGCACCGCACCACACGCCCGACGCGTGCCACGAGCGTGAGGAGGCTGCGCCGTCGGGCACCGACGCCCGCCTGGGCGGCGCGACGCCCGACACGGACGGCTGTACCTGCTGCGCCGACTGACGCCCGACCGCGCCGGCTCCGATGGCGGCCCCGGACGAGCCGACCTACGGTCGAGGAGGACCCGCCCGGACCGGACGGCGTCCTCCGAGTACCGACGACGGAACGAGGCATGTGGTGGCAACGCTGACCGTGTGGAAGTTCGAGACTCCCGAGGGTGCGCAGCAGGCGGAGGACGCCCTGCTGGCGCTGCAGAAGCAGGAGCTCATCCAGGTGCAGGACGCGGCGATCGTGTCGTGGGAGGAGGGGAAGAAGAAGCCCAAGACCCACCAGTCGAACAACACGACGGGCATCGGTGCGCTGGGCGGCGCGTTCTGGGGCCTGCTGTTCGGGATCATCTTCTTCATCCCGCTCATCGGCGTCGCGATCGGCGCGGCGTCCGGGGCCCTCGCAGGGTCGCTGACCGACGTGGGCATCGACGACGACTTCATCGACTCGGTGCGCTCCAAGGTCACGCCGGGGACGTCGGCGCTGTTCGTCATGACGTCAGGTGCGGTCATGGACCGGGTGCACGACGCGCTCAAGGCGCAGGGCATCCACGGTGAGCTCATCCAGACGAACCTGTCGTCCGACGAGGAGGCCAAGCTCCGCGCGGCCTTCGACGACGCGGTCTGAGACCCTCCGCAGTCGCGAGACGCACGGCCCCGGTCCATCGCGGACCGGGGCCGTCGTCGTGCCTCCCTCGCCGACGGTGACGCGTCCGACCCACACGCAACCTGCACGTCGACGCATCCGGCGTCCCGCCGGATCGGGCGTAGCGTCGAGACATGTCCGGAAACGAGACGCACGGACCGGCCGGGACTCTTCCCGCCAGGGGACGCGGCGCGCTCGCGGAGTCGACCGGTGCCACCTGGCGCCCTGTCGACGAGGGCGGTCCGGCCGAGGAGGACGACGCGACCCGCGACTGGGACAACGAAGGCGGGCACGAGCGCGGGCACGAGCGCGGGCACGTGGCCCACCACCCGCGCGCCACCGACCACGACCCTGCTCGGCCTCCCGACCCCGAGGCCCTCCGGGTGACCGGCGTCCTGGCGTCGGCGCTGCCCCCCGAGCTCGGCACGCCTCACGAGCCCGTCACGTACACCGTCCCAGCGGTCTTCTCCCGGCAGGTCACCCGGGAGGAGCAGGACGCGATCGAGGGAGACGCGGTCCGGCATCGCCTCGCGGACGCCGGCTTCGAGGACGTCGAGCTGACGGTCTCCGACCGTCGGCTGCTCATCGAGCACACGAGTCTGGCTGCACTGAAGGGGGGCCTCGCGCACGAGGTCGCGGACGTCCTGCGCGACCTCGGTCGAGACCTCGTCGCCGAGCACGACCGCCTGGCGGCCGAGATCGCGGAGCTGCAGAAGGAGGAGGACCGGCGCGCCGCCGTCGTCCTCGTGGAGGCGGAGCAGATCCGCTTCGAGTGACCGACAGCGGCCGTCGAGTGACGAGGACCCCATGGACACCGTGCCGAGCGACCCCCCGAGAGCGCGACCAGCCGCCCGCCGGATGACGAACGAGTACTCCGCGCTGGCCCGGCTCGTCCGGGAGACGGGCCTGCTCCGCCGACGCTACGGCTACTACTGGACGCGGCTCGTCCTGGCGGTGCTGGCCTTCGGGGGGATCTGGGTCGCGGTCGCGTTCGTGGGGAACTCGTGGTGGCAGCTCGTCCTGGCGGCCGCGATGGCCGTGGTCGTGACGCAGATCGCGTTCCTGGGGCACGACAGCGCGCACCGGCAGATCTTCCGGTCCAGGGCCTGGAACGACTGGACGGCCCGTGTCCTCGCGGGCGGGTTCGTCGGCCTGAGCTACGGCTGGTGGCGCACCAAGCACGAGCAGCACCACTCGGCCCCCAACCAGGAGGGCCAGGACCCTGACATCTCGCCCGGCGTCATCGCGTTCACCCCTGCGGCCCTGGCCGCGAGGACGGGCTGGCGGTCCTGGTTCGCCCATCACCAGGGGTGGTTCTTCTTCCCCCTGCTGACTCTCGAAGGTCTGAACCTGCACGTCGCGAGCGTGCGGACCGTGCTGCGCAGAGGATCGGTGCCGCACCGGGGGGTCGAGGCGCCCCTGGTGCTCGGACGGCTCGTCGTGTACGTGGGGGTGCTCGCGCTGCTCCTGCCTCCGGGGAAGGCCGCGGCCTTCCTGGGGGTGCAGCTCGCTGTGTTCGGCGTCCTTCTCGGGGGGTCCTTCGCCCCGAACCACAAGGGCATGCCGATCGTGCCCCCGGACGTGACGCTGGACTTCCTGCGGCGCCAGGTCCTCATGTCGCGCAACGTGCGCGGTGGGTACGCGGTCGACGCGGTGATGGGTGGTCTCAACTACCAGATCGAGCACCACCTCTTCCCGAGCATGCCGCGGCCCAACCTCAAGAAGGTGCAACCGATCGTGCACTCCTACTGCGAGGACGTGGGTGTGCCGTACACCGAGGTGGGCGTGTTCCGGTCGTACGGGATCGTCGTGCGCTACCTCAACCGCGTCGGTCTGCGGGCGCAGGAGCCGTTCACGTGCCCGCTCGCGGCGTCGCTCGGGCGGTAGGCCGGGGCGGCCGGGCCGCCCGTCGCCCAGGTGCGTCCGGGCTGAGCGAAGCCCGGTCGATCAAGGGGGGTGACCGACCGGGCTCCGCGTCCGTGGGGGCGTCAGGCCTTGAGCATGCTCGCCCGGGTGATGACGCCGTCCTGGACCTCGAAGGTGGCGATGGTCTCGCCCGACCCGTTCGAGGTCGACACGAGCTCGCGTGCGACCACCCACCGTTCACCGTACGCCACGGAGGCATCGATTGTGCAGTGCACATCACCCGTTGCAAGGCGAGGGCCGTAGAAGGCGCGCAGCGCGTCCTTGCCGACGATCGGCTCGGGTGTCACGCCCACGACCACGACGTCCTGGGCGTAGGTCGCGAGGAAACGTTCGAGGTCGTGCGCGTTGAACGCGTCGACCTGCTCGGTGACCACGGAGTGGGCTGTCGGTTGCTGGGTCATGCGGGTCCTCGTCTCGTGGGGGAGTCGTGCGCCGTCCGGGCGTGAGGTGCCCGACGGCGGAGCGCGCCGCGCGCGTCCGGGGCCGGCCGGCCGGGGTGTGGCCGGGGACCGGTGGGTCAGTCGATGCGGACGCCTCCGTTGATGTCGTACGTGGCGCCCGTGACGAACCCGGCCCGCGGGGAGGCGAGGGACGCGATGACCCATGCGACGTCGTCGGGGGTGCCGAACTTGCCCAGCGGGATCGAGGACGTGAGGGCTTCGCGGCCCGCGACGTCGAGCTGGTTCGTGATGTTGCTCGTGACCGGGCCGGGCGTGACCGCGTTGGCGCGGATGCCCTCGGCGGCCAGGAGGCGCGCGAAGCTGCGCGTGATCGCGAGGAGCGCGCCCTTGCTCGCGGCGTAGTGGACGCCGGTCTTGAGCGCGCCCTGCTGGCCCGCGATCGAGGCGACGTTGACGATGCTGCGGTCGACGGGCTCCTCGCCCTGGGGGGCCGCGGCCGCCCGCAGGAGGGGGAGCGCGGCTCGCGTCAGGACGAACGTGCCGCGCGCGTTGGTCTCCATGACGGCGTCCCACTCGTCGAGCTCGATGTCGTCGAGCGCACGGTAGGGGCACATGCCGCCGTTGTTGACCAGGACGTGGAGCCTTCCCCAGCGGCGGGTGACCTGGGTGACGAGCCTGTCGACCGACGTGACGTCGCGCAGGTCGAGGCGCGAGACGTGGCAGCTCGCGCCCAGCTCCGTCGCGAGGTCCGCGGTGGTGCGGGCACCGAGCTCGTCGTGGGCGTAGGTGAGCCAGAGGTCGTATCCGTCGCGGGCGAGCTGGAGGGCGGTCGCGGAACCGATCCCGGAGCTGGCGCCTGTGATCAGCGCAAGTCGTCGAGCCATGGCTTGAACGCTATAGCAAATTGCGGTGACCGCAAGCGTCCTGTCCACGGACGCTGGCCGTCGCTTGCTAGATGCTATAGCATTTCGCCTCATGAACCCCGACACCGTCGTCATCACCGACTGCGACCTCCCGGGCACCGCGTGCGAAGACACCGTCACGGCCGCCGGCCTCGGTGTCGTGCGCGGGACGGCCCGCACGGAGGACGACGTCATCGCCCTCGTCCGCGACGCCGCGGCCGCGGGTGCCACCCCGTCCGCCCTGGTCGTCCAGTGGGCGCCCCTCACCGCCCGCGTCCTCGACGAGATCGAGGGCGTGCGCTTCGTCAGCCGCATGGGCATCGGATACGACATGGTCGACGTCGCCGCTGCGACCGAGCGCGGCATCGCCGTCGCCAACACCCCGACCTACTGCATCGAGGAGGTCGCCTCCCACACCGTCGCGATGGTCCTCGGCCTCAGCCGTGGGCTCGTCGGCTACGACCGTGCGGTGCGCGACGGCGTCTGGGCCGCGACCGCCCCGCGCCCCATGGCCGCGCGCCTGTCCGCGACCACCGTGTCCGTGATCGGGTACGGCCGGATCGGGTCGCTCGTCGCACGCAGCTGCGCCGCGCTCGGCTATCGCGTCCTGGTCCACGACCCCTTCGTGCCCGACGTCGAGGTCGCCGCCGCCGGCTACCTGCCCGTGACCCGCGAGCAGGCCGTGGCCGAGGCCGACGTGCTGAGCCTGCACGCCCCGCTCAGCGAGGCCACACGCCACCTGCTCGACGCCGCGTCGATCGCGACCATGAAGCCCGGCGCGGTCGTGGTCAACACGTGCCGCGGCCCGCTGATCGACGAGGAGGCGCTCGCCGACGCCCTCGAGGGAGGGCACCTGGGCGCCGCCGCCCTCGACGTGTTCTCGCACGAGCCGCTGCCCGCCGACTCGCGCCTGCGCACGCTCGACCAGGTGCTGCTCAGCCCGCACGCCGCGTGGTTCTCGCCCGAGGCCATGGCCGACCTGCCCGTGCACACCGCGCGCAACGCGATCGACTTCCTCGCGGGTCGTCCCGTCGGCTCGATCGTCAACCCGGACTACGCCCGCGCCCTGGCACGCTGACCTTCCCTCGTGTGGGCGCTCAGCGCCGTCCCCCTACCCCTGGAGCCACTCCGTGCAGCACCTGCAGCTCATGCGCCTCGGCCTTCCCGGCCACGAGCGCCCCGTCGTCCGCGCGGCCGACGGCACGACCTACTCGCTCGACCCCTTGACCCGTGAGATCGACGGCGCGTTCCTCGCCGCCGACGGCATCTCCCGGGTCCGCGCGGCCCTCGCCGCGGGCGACCTGCCCGTCGTCGCGGACGCCGACGCCCTGCGGGTCGGCCCTCCCGTCGCCCGCCCCACGGCCGTCGTGTGCGTCGGCATGAACTACGCCGCGCACGCGGCCGAGTCCGGCGCCGAGCCGCCGACCGTCCCGATCATCTTCTGGAAGCACTCCAACACCGTCGTCGGGCCCGACGACGACGTGCTGCTCCCCCCGGGCGCGCAGAAGGTCGACTGGGAGGTCGAGCTCGCGATCGTCATCGGGAAGAAGGCCCGCTACCTCGCGTCGCCCGCGGACTCGGCCGCGCACGTCGCCGGGTACACCGTGTCCAACGACGTGTCCGAGCGCGACTACCAGATGGCCGTCTCGGGCGGCCAGTGGTCCAAGGGCAAGAGCTGCGAGACGTTCAACCCCCTGGGTCCGGCGCTCGTCCCGGCCGACCAGGTCGACGCCTCGAACCTGCGCCTGCGCTCGTGGGTCAACGGCGAGATCCGTCAGGACTCCTCGACGGCCGACATGATCTTCGACGTCGACTTCCTCGTGTGGCACCTGTCGCAGTACATGGTCCTCGAGCCGGGGGACGTCATCAACACCGGCACCCCCCAGGGCGTCGCCCTCTCGGGCCGTTTCCCGTACCTGGTCGACGGCGACGTCATGGCCGTCGAGATCGAGGGCCTGGGACGCTGCGAGCAGAAGGTCCGCGACGCGGTCGTGTGATCCCGTCCGACGCCCGGCGAGATGCTGCTCGTCGTCGCCCCGTCCGCCACGACGGCGACGACGAGCAGCATCTCGGGGTTCAGCCCGCGAACGGCAGGACCGGCAGCCCCGTGACCCCGGGGACGACACGGAAGACCGACCCCGCGTCGAGCTCGGGCTCGAACGGCTCGCCGATCATGAGCCGAGACGTCGTGATGAACAGCTCGTCGAGGTCCGTGCCGCCGAACGTGCACGCCGTGACGTGCGAGGCGGGCAGGTCGACCACCTCGGTCAGGGTCCCGTCCGGCGCGTAGCGGCGCACCGCGCTGCCGCCCCACAGCGCGACCCACACGCCGCCCTCGGCGTCGACCGTGAGCCCGTCGGGCAGGCCGTCCTCACGCGGGATCTCGACCAGGGGCCGCCGGTTCGCGAGGGGCTCGGGAGCCCCCGCGTCGTAGTCGAACACGTCGACCCGGCACGTGAGCGTGTCCACGTAGTACGCGAGCGTGCCGTCGGGCGAGAAGCCCAGCCCGTTCGAGCACGTGACGCCCGACAGCACGAGGCGAGCGGCGCCGTCGGGCTCGACACGGTACAGGGCGCCCACCCCCGACCGGTCGTCGAACGGCATGGACCCCGCGTAGAACGCGCCGTCGGGGGTGGTCGAGCCGTCGTTGAGGCGGACCGTCGGGTCGCTCCACAGCTCGGGGAATGGACGCACGGGTGAGTCGGAGGACTCGTCGTCCACGAGCGCGAGCCCACGCTCCAGCCCGACGACGTAGCCCCCTCGCGAGCGCGGACGCACCATGGTCGCGAGGTCGCCCACGTGGCGGCGGACCACCGTGGCGTCGGGCTGCAGGGTCAGGAGGTCGCCGGCCATCATGTCGACGAACCGCAGACCGCCCCAGGTCGGGGACCACACGGGCCCCTCGCCGTGGTGGGCGACGGGACCGGTGATGTTCTCGGCACGCATGGACCTATTGTCCCGGACCGCCGACGGTGAGGTGCCCACCCGCCGAGGGGGACGCAGCTGCCCGCCGAGGGTGACATCTGGTGTCACCCC
>NZ_JBHUAD010000011.1:0-35240 GCF_042789955.1 Oerskovia sp. NPDC056781 | reverse complement strand
CAGCAGGAATGCTGAACCGGGCCTTCGTCCTTCCCGGGCCGCGCACAGGGTCCCGGACTGTGCACAGGGGTGCAGGGCGCCGTGTCAGTCGGCGAGCGTGAAGCCCGTCGTCCACTGAGTCGCGCCGGAGCCGGCGAGCGTCATCTGGACGAAGCCGAGGGCCTCGAGCTCGCGGGCGCGCTTGAGCGAGCCGGCGTCGACGCCCTTGAGGCCGCCTGCGCGGACGAGGTCGACGAGCGTGGCCTTGGCGTCGTTGTCGTCGCCCGCGACGAGCACGGTGGTCGACTGGTCGGCGACCTTGCCGCTCGCGAGGGTCGAGGCGAAGTTCGTGTTGAACGCCTTGACGACCTTGGCGGTCGGGGCGAGCGCGGCGATCTCGGCGGCGGCCGAGGAGTCGGCGGGGACGACGAGCGAGTCGAAGGTCGCGAAGTCGACGGGGTTCGTCGGGTCGACGAGGACCTTGCCGTCGAGCCGGCCGGCGTACTGCGCGAGGACCTCTGGCACGGCCGGGTAGGGGAGTGCGAGGAGCACGACCTCGCCCGTGATCTCGTCGCCGACGACGCCCGACGTGAAGGATGCGCCGGAGCCGAGCGCTGCGGCCTTCTCGGCGTCGCGCGCCAGGACCTGGACCTGTGCGCCGGCGTCGAGGCCGATGCGCGCCACGCCTGCTGCGATGTTCCCTGCGCCGATGATCGTGATGCTGGTCATGAGTCCTCCGGGGCTGCGACGCCGGTACCGGACCGGCGCGATTGGTTGTTGATACAACTAACGTAGACCTGCTTAGTTGTCGTGTCAACCATTGTCGGTAGACTGGTCCCATGACCGACGAC
Organism: Oerskovia sp. NPDC056781; assembly: GCF_042789955.1. Lineage (NCBI taxonomy): Bacteria > Bacillati > Actinomycetota > Actinomycetes > Micrococcales > Cellulomonadaceae > Oerskovia > Oerskovia sp. NPDC056781. The sequence continues at coordinate 34,410 of NZ_JBHUAD010000011.1, read as the reverse complement.
GTGCGATGGCTCTCCCCCCGCGAGCTGCGGACCTGGATGCGCCTCCAGGCCGTCTCCGAGCTCCTCCCCGGTGTGCTCGACGCCCAGCTCCAGCGCGACGCGCAGCTCACCCACTTCGAGTACCTGGTGCTCGCGATGCTCTCCGAGGCGCCGGACCACACGCTGCGCATGACGGACCTCGCGCTCAAGACGAACGCGACCCTGCCCCGCCTCTCGCACGTCGTGAAGCGCCTCGAGGGTCGCGGCTACGTCGAGCGCTCTCCGTGCCCCGAGGACCGCCGGGCCACGCTCGCCGTGCTGACCGACGACGGCTGGGACAAGGTCGTCGCGACGGCCCCCGGCCACGTCGGGACGGTCCGCGAGCACATCATCGACCGCCTCACCCCCGAGCAGGTAGACCAGCTCGACCAGATCGCGCGCTCGATCCTCGAGTCGCTCGACACCGAGGGACGCCTCGAGGCCCTCCACCTCCCCGAGGACTGAGCGCGACGGCGCGACGGTGTGACGCGACCCACCGTCTCACCGTGCGTCCCGCCCATGTCTCACCGCATGGGACCGGCGTAGAGTCGACCTCCGGCGAGTCCCGGCAGCACGCGTCACCCGCGCACGTCCGGAGCCCGTCTCGTCACCCTCCTGACCCCGGAAGGTCCTCATGCGCCGCCTTTACGCCGTGCTGCCCGTCGCAGCCGTCTCGACCGCCCTGCTCCTCGCGGGCTGCTCCGCCGACGACTCCTCGAACGACGCCGGCTCGGCCGGCGCGACGCCCACGTGCGAGCCGGGCGCCCTGCCCACCCGCACGGACGGCAAGCTCACGGTCGCCGCGGGCGAGGCGTACTCGCCCTGGTACATCGGCGAGCACGACAGCGGCGAGGGCTTCGAGTCCGCGCTCGTCTACGAGGTCGCCGACCGGCTCGGCTACTCCGCGGACGACGTCGAGTGGGAGCTCGTGACGTTCGAGCAGATCGTCAGCCCCAGCATCAAGGAGTTCGACTTCGCCGCGTGGCAGACGTCCATCTCGGACGAGCGTCGCAAGGCCGTCGACTTCTCGAGCCCCTACCTCACGACCCGCCAGGGCGTGATCGTGCAGGAGGCCGGCCCGTACGCGGGGGCCACCACGCTCGACGAGCTGGGGGACCTGCGCATCGGCGTCACGGCCGCCCAGACGAGCCTCACGCTCGCGAAGGCCGCGTTCGGCGACGACGCGAACATCGTCCCGTTCAACGGTGCGGGCGACGGCATGACGGCCCTGCAGTCGGGCACGATCGACGTCATGGTCATGGACGTCGACCAGGGCGTCGCGGCCTCGACCGAGTACTTCCCCGACTCCGTGGTCATCGGCACCCTGCCGGACCAGGGCACGGTCGAGCAGTACGGCCTGGTCCTGGACCTGGGCTCTGTGCTCACCGACTGCGTCTCGGCCGCGGTCGACTCGCTCGAGGAGGACGGCACGCTCGCCGAGCTGCGCACGACGTGGCTCAAGTCGGACGACATCCCCGAGCTGGGCTGAGGTGAGCGGGGGCGCGTCGGGCGTCGCACCGCCCGAGGACAGCAGGCCCGACGACGGCGCTCACCCCGCGAGCGCCGGCTGGACCCCGTCTGCGCTCGCGGTGGCGAGGGACTCCTACCGGCGTGCGCGGCGCCGTCGGGCAGCGTGGGTGTCCACGCTCTCGACCGTGGTGGTGGTCGCGGTCCTGTACGTCGTGGTGACCACGGCCCCCGGGTGGGAGCGCACGCGCGACGCGTTCTTCTCCCCGCAGAGCGCATGGGACTCGCTGCCCGCGATCGCCGAGGGACTGTGGCTCAACCTGCGGGTGTGGGTCGTGGCATCGGTCGTCGGGATGGTGCTCGGGATGACGCTCGCCGTGATCCGCACGAGCCGCATCCCGGCGCTGTTCCCGCTGCGCGCGTTCGCGGTCGCGTACGTCGACGTGTTCCGAGGGGTGCCGCTGCTGCTCGTGCTGCTGCTGGTCGGGTTCGGCCTGCCGGCGCTGCGGCTCGAGTGGCTCCCGACGTCGGGGGCATTTCTCGGCGCGCTCGCGATCATCCTCACGTACACCGCGTACCTCGCCGAGGTGTTCCGGGCCGGGATCGAGTCGGTGCACCCCTCGCAGGTCTCGGCCGCGCGCTCGCTCGGGCTGACCCGCGCGCAGACGACCCGCAAGGTCGTGCTGCCGCAGGCCGTGCGGCACGTCACCGCGCCGCTCGCGAGCAACCTCGTCTCGCTCCAGAAGGACTCGGGGCTCATCTCGATCCTGGGCGCCGTCGACGCGATCCGGGCCGCGCAGATCGCGGCGTCGGGCAGCTACAACTTCACGCCCTACGTGGTGGCGGGCGTCCTGTTCCTGCTCGTATCGATCCCGCTCACGCGCGTCGTCGACGTCTATTCGGCCCGCCAGGGCTGGCGCGGGTCGCTCGCGACCGTGAGCGGGGCGGGGGCCATCCGATGAGCCACCTGCTGTCCCTGCGCGGTATCCGCAAGACGTACGGCGAGCGCCTGGTGCTCGACGGGATCGACCTCGACGTCGACGAGCACCGCTGCGTGGTCCTGGTGGGCGCGTCGGGCTCGGGCAAGTCGACGCTGCTGCGCGTCGTGAACCTCCTGGAGGAGATCGACGACGGCGAGATCCTGCTCGACGGGCAGGACGTGGCGGACCCGCGCCTCGACGCGAACGCCGTCCGGGCGCGCATGGGCCTGGTCTTCCAGTCGTACAACTTGTTCCCGCACATGAAGGTGATCGACAACGTGACCCTCGCCCCACGCCTCGTGCACAAGCGCGGCCGTGCCGAGGCGGAGGAGGCGGCCGAGGCCATGCTGCGCCGCGTCGGGCTCGCGCACCGCATGACGGCCTACCCCGACCAGCTCAGCGGCGGGGAGCAGCAACGGGCCGCGATCGCACGGGCGCTCGTGTCCTCGCCCGAGCTCCTGCTGCTCGACGAGGTCACCTCGGCGCTCGACCCCGAGCTCGTGGGCGAGGTCCTGGACCTGCTCGCGGACCTGCGGACCGAGGGCGTGACCATGCTCGTCGCGACCCATGAGATGGGCTTCGCGCGCGAGGTCGCCGACGAGGTCTGCTTCCTGCACCAGGGCCGCGTGCACGAGCGCGGCACACCCGAGCAGGTCCTCGGCGACCCGCAGCGTGAGCGGACCCGGGAGTTCCTGCGCCGTCTGCGCTGAGGGCTGGACGATAGTGAGGCCTGAACCAAAACGAACTTCATCCTTGCCTCGTCAGACAGGCAGGCATAGCATCCATACACTGTTGGCAGTGGATCACAGCGGGGGTACTTGTGGCAAAGCAGCCACGTCTAGATCAGCAAGAGTTGCGCGACCGGTACAGTTCGCCAGAGACCCGCGCAAAACTCATGGACATCTTGGATCTTAGGTCCTATCTGAGAAACTGTGTCATTCGCGGCAACTATCGAATCTCCGACGAGTTGAACTCATGCATCTTCCTCAGCCCTGCCGGCGATCAATTCTTCCGTGAAATGCTACGCAAGAAGGTTCCAACAAAAGAGGCCCGCCTTACTTGTTTCTTGGAGTTCTATCACCTTGACCTATTTGTAGACATTGACGCCATGAACCCCGACGCGCTGGCGTCTGCAATCGGGGCTGAGCTAAAAAGCCGGGCGATCATGTTGCCGTTTGTGCATGGCCCGGAACTCTATGGACGCGCCGCCGACCTATTCCCCGAGGAGAAAGATGTTCTCGGAACGGCCGACACGCTTAGATTGATTGCCGATTTACCCGTTGGCGTTTTCCAGATGGGCATACGTGTTAGTGGGCCCTTCGGGCTCTTGCAAAGCAGTGAGAGCCGTGGCATGCGCCCAACATTGAACGTGCCGATGCAGCATTGCCATGATGTATCATGTCGGCGCATCCATCGCACAGTTCTCTCAACCGATTCGTCTGCCGCGATCAATAACCATAGGGCAACCGCGAGTAAGATCCTAGAAGCGGAAAGTGACGACCCTTCCGCGTATGCAGCATTCTTTGCAGAGATTTCAGACGGGTTGGCAGACGAAATCGACGATTTCGACCCTGGCGCCCTGCCGCTACTGCTAGGCGATGGATTCTCCGTTAACGAGCTTCGGCGCATTCTGAGCAGAATTCTGGATCGAGATGGCGGCATGCTACGCGCCTCGCTTGTCCCGCTCGGATTCCGTGGCAAGGCGGTTCAGATCGCCAATCAAATGACTCGTGCGGAACTCTTGCAGTGTATTCTGCTGTCGTCAGATCATATGATCGCGGTAAGCATCGATGAACTCGTGTTCGATGGCAGCATTGCCATTCCGGTTGGTGAAGTTCGTCGCCCGGTGATGTTTGCAGGCGCCCATTCCGGTAGGTTCGCAGTGGTGCCGGAGGTGTCTTGCCACGGTTTGCGATTCCGCTCAGAGTCGAACCTTGGACCGCTCAGACTGCGAAGGCTTGTGGACGCCCTCTACCCGAGTTCGGGAGACCTCGGCACCGAGCGCTTGAACGAGACCGAGGAGTTGGGATGGCAACTCCGAAGCGTGCCAGGAATGACGGTTGCGTCGAGACTTGATGAGTATCTTCGGACGGTAAGTCCGGTTCTTGTCCTGAAGCAGCTGGTGCTCGCATCTAAGAAGAATCTTGAGACTGCGAAGCAACAACTGAACCTGGCGGACCTGGGCGGGGTTGATGACGATCAGATCGTCGACCGAATGCTCTGGAAGCTTGGCTTCGAGCCGGGGCGTAGCGAGGTTCTTCACGAGGTCTTCTGGACGCGACACGAACGACTAACGCAGGCTGCCCGTTCTGCGAGCGTTAGCACGATTGTAGATCAGGAACTCATGCGGGGTCTCAGCGCAAACTACTTTGTTGCGCTCGAGGAGTTGCTGGCAGATAGCCTTTTTTTCTCGGCGTGGGTCCTGACTGCCGACCATACTGCAGCCGAGCACCCCTTTAGATACCATGTGATTTCTGATCGGCGGCAGGCTCAGGAACTTCTATCGAAGTTCGATGTCGGTAGGCGACAGGGGGATTCTGCCATCAACTTTGGTGACAAGATGACGCTTTACCCGCTCTGTCAAGGATTCGCGGTTCTGGCAGACTATCTCGAACTTCTTAGGCGAGATGAGGCGGCACATGTTCGCCCGCAGGCTAGGTTCCCACAGTACTCGGGTAAGACCAATCTCCAGCGGTTTCCTTTTCGTCACTCGGCGTCATTCCTTGATCTGGTAGGTTCGAGCCAGTTGGAGATTCTGGGGCTCCTGCGAGAAATCAGCAAGGGGCTTATGGGTGCGAAAGTCTATGACGTTCGAAATGAGCAATTGCACTACCGCAGGTCGAGTGTTGAACTCGACCGTCTGATTGCATGTCTGGAAGTTGTTGAGCACTGCATGATTCGCCTGGAGGGCGCGGGTTTGGCTCGCACTCTTTTCTTTCCGGATCGTCGCGAAGTGGATAGATGGGGCCGTGCGACGATCTATTTCAGTGGCCGTGAAGGTCGGGAGGTGGCTCTCGGTCGGCCGAGTTCGTATGCATGGTTGAATTTACCGTCACTGGGCAAGCCGCAGTACCTTGTTTCGATCGCACAGTTTGCGGAGCCTAACGAGATCCTGCGCGTTTCCGTCGTGGATGAATCCGAGTTTCTCAAGGACTGGGCAGGAGTGCCCAAGCGTCGGATAAAAGCCCTGCGAGGCGAAGGGCCGGAGGACGGGCGCAACCCCGAAGGGACAGGCTCGGGCGCGGTGCGAGCATGAGTGCTACCAATGTCGCCTCCTTGCGCGCATCATGGAAGCAGGTTCCTCAGCGGGGAGGCGCGACATGTTGGCAGCGGTCGGAGACAGGATCATCAGGGCCTCGGGGGTCGTCGGCGGCGCGGTCCGCGACGGCATGGTCGTCGAGGTCCAGCACGAGGACGGCTCGCCGCCCTACCTGGTCGAGTGGGCCGACACCGGCGAACGGACGCTCGTCTACCCGGGGCCCGACACCATGGTCCGCGCCCCCGTGGAGGGCGCCGAGGCGCACGAGGTCACCGTCCCGGTGCACGCGAAGTCCTGGCACGTCCAGGTGAGCCTCGTCGAGAGCGAGGGGCGCACGACGGCGGAGGCCATCCTGGTCGGCGACGTCCCGTCCGAGCTCCACGCCGTGGGCAGGGCCCGCAAGGACCCTGGCGACACGGAGATCGAGGCGATCGGCGACCACGTCGCGGCGGCCCGCGCGCTGCGTGCGCTCGCGGACCGGCTGCTCGGCATCGCGGAGTCGGAGATCGAGGGGTCGACAGGGGTACCCGCGCACGTGCACCACTGAGCGCGCGCGCTGCGGCCGGCGGACCGGCGGACCGAGCCCGCGGCGCGTCCGGCGCTGCATCACCCGGCGTCGCACCGCGCTCCCTCCAGGTACGCCCGCCGACGGTGACGGGAGGGGTCGAGGAGGAGCCATGAAGCGCCTGGTGCTCTGCTGCGACGGCACGTGGAACTCGCCGGTCCGTGCGAGCGTGTCGAACATCGAGAAGATCGCCCGGTCGGTCCACACGGGCATCGGGCCCGACGGGGTCCAGCAGATGGTGTTCTCGGTCGAGGGCGTCGGCGCCCGCGGCTACCGGGTCGACGCCCTGCTGGGCGGGGCATTCGGGTACGGGCTCAGCCGCAACGTCGTCGCGGGCTACCGGGACCTCGCGCTCAACTACGAGCCCGACGACGAGGTGTACGTGTTCGGTTTCAGCCGTGGCGCGTACACCGCGCGCAGCGTGGCGGGGATGATCGCGAGCGTGGGCCTGCTCACCGCGGACGCGCTCGCCGACCGCGGCGCCGGCAACCTGCTGGCCGAGGCAGAGGCCCTCTACCGCGACCACTCGCCGGGTCGGCGCGCGCGCGTCTCCGCGTTCCGCGAGACGTACTGCTACCCCCAGGTGCCCATCACCTTCCTCGGGGTGTTCGACACCGTGGGGGCCCTCGGCGTCCCGGGGATCACCCGCCGCAGGAGCCGGTTCCACGACGTGCGCCTCTCGAGCGCCGTCCAGTGCGCGCGCCAGGCCCTCGCGATCGACGAGCGCCGTCTCACGTTCGAACCGTGCCTGTGGGACGTCCCGGTCGACGACGAGCGGCCGGGAGGCGTCAAGCAGGTCTGGTTCCCGGGCGCCCACTCCGACGTCGGCGGGGGCAACGACTCGTCGGGGCTGTCCGACGTCGCCCTGCTGTGGATGATGGGGGAGGCCGCGGCGTGCGGGCTGACGTTCTACCCGGACCGGGTCCTCGCCCAGCTCGGTGACGAGCCGGACCTGGTCGGCCGGTTCACGCCCCGGGCGCTGTACCGCGTGCTCAACACCGCCAAGCGGTGGAAGCACAGGCCTCGGTTCAGGGGGACGCGGCGCCTGCTCGCCGGGGTGCCGCTCGAGGACGGCTACGTCGACGACGTCCTGCTGTCCGACCTCGCGCTCGCGCTGAGCGCCGACCCCGCGTCCGACTACGCCAGGCACGCGCGCAACATCGCATGGTGGAAGGAGGCGGCGGGCGGTCACGTCGCGGTCGAGGCCGTGCCGACCCTCACCGACGTCCCTCGGCGCCTCGTCCTGACCTGAACGTCGACGCTCCGCCCGGCGCGGCGAGCGCCGCGGCGGCTAGCCTGAGACCGGTGGCGCGCTGCGTCGTCGGGCTGCACGCCCCCGCGAGGGGCGCTCGCGGAAGGAGCGAGACATGGCATGGCTGGACGCGATCGGAGACCTCAACTGGTGGGCCGTGCTCGTGGCCACCCTCTCGACGTTCGTCGTCGGGCTCCTGTTCTACTCGACGGGTGCGCTGGGCCGGCAGTGGGCGAGCCTCGTCGGGCTGACCGAGGAGGAGATGAACAGCAGCGCGGGCGCCGGACCACGGTTCGCCGCCACGGGCGTCGCCTCGCTCCTCACGGCGATCCTCCTGGGGGCGCTGATCCTCGCGACCGGGGTCGACGGGCTGTGGGAAGGGCTGCTGTTCGGCGCGGTCGTCGGACTGGTGTTCCGCGCCGGGGCCCACGTGATCCACAACGGGTTCGCGCACCTGCCACCCCGGCTGACCCTGATCGACGGCCTGCACGACGTGGTCGCGCTCGCGGTCATGGGCGCGATCCTCGGGGTGTGGCAGTAGGCGTGGGCACGGCGGAGGACGGTCGGTCGCACGACGGCCGAGGGGAGGCCGCGGTCCGCGTGGTCGTGCACGGGCACGTGCAGGGCGTCGGCTTCCGGTGGGCGACGATCCGCCAGAGCGCCGCGCTGGGGCTGGCCTGCGACGCGCAGAACCTCCCCGACGGGACGGTGCTGGTGACGGCGCGCGGCGAGGCGTCGGCCCTCGGCGAACTCCTCGACTGGCTCCGGAGCGGACGGACCCCCGGGCACGTGACGCGCGTCGACGAGGACCCGGTGTGATGCTGGGGGACATGACCTCGCCCGCCGACCTCGTGCCACCCGGAGCCCACGCCTTCGGCGACCCCGACGCCCCCGTGACGATCGTCGAGTTCGGCGACTTCGAGTGCCCCTACTGCCACGACGCGGCCCCCGTCCTGCGGACGGTCGTCGAGGAGTCCGGCGGCCAGGTCCGGCTCGTCTTCCGCCACTTCCCGCTGTTCGAGGTCCACCCGTACGCGCTCACGGCGGCGCTCGCGGCCGAGGCCGCCGGGGCGCAGGGCAGGTTCTGGGAGATGCACGACCTCCTGTTCGCGCACCAGGACCGGCTCGACGACGTCGGGCTCGCGCACTGGGCGCAGAAGCTGGGCCTGGACGGCGCGAGCGTCGTCGGTGACGCCGCCCAGCAGCACGGTGACGCCGTCGAACGGGACTACCTGGCCGGGACGGCGCTCGGGGTGCGGGGCACACCCACGTTGTACGTCGAGGGCGTGCGGTACCGGGGCCGGGTGACCGAGGACGGCGTCCGGACCGCCGTCACGACCGCGCTCGCGGCCGTCGGGCAGGCGACCGGCCCGACGGGCTGAGAGGTCAGCCGAGGCTCGTCCCGTCGAGCGAGGACCTCGGTTCCTGGTCGGGCAGCCGGAGCATGCGGAACGAGGTGGCGAGCCCGAGCAGGGCGGCGAGCAACGGCACGAGCAGCGCGATCTGGAGCGAGCGGTCGCGGGCCTCGGCGTTGATGGCCAGCACCTCGGCCTCGACGGCGGCCGGTTGGCCCGTGATCTGCTCGGCGAGCCGGGTGGTGCTCATGATCTCGGCGTCGTCCTCGAGCGCGGCGGCGATCTGCTGCTGCTGGGCCGGCGGGACGACCTGGCTGGACTCGGTCATCTGGGTGAACAGGAGCGAGAGGGAGGCCAGCATGAGCCCGCCCGCCATCGCGAGTCCGAACGAGAGCCCGAAGGACCCAGCGGCCGAGTTGACGCCCGCGGCCTCGCTGACCCGTTCCTCCTCGACGGGAGCGAGGGTGTAGTTGTTGAGCTGCGAGACGAGCAACCCCAGCCCGCAGCCCGCGATCGCGAGCGGGAGGACCAGGTACCAGCCGCTGTCCACCCGGGGGACGAAGGGGAGCAGGATCGCGATCCCGAGGGCGGCGAGCAGGAAGCCCACGCGGATGATCGCCGCCGGGCGGCGGCGTCCCGTCCGTCGGCCCGCCACGATCGCGGCGGCGAACATCGTCAAGGAGAGGGGCGACAGGGCCAGGCCTGCCTGGAGCGCGTCGTACTCAAGGGTCATCTGCAGGAACAGGGGCAGGGCGATCATCGCGCCGCCCAGGGTGATCTGCTGCAGCATCTGGCCCGTCACGCCCGTCGTGAAGGTCGGGTGCCGGAACAGGTCCGGGTCGAGCAGCGGCACCTCGCGCCTGCGCTCGCGACGCACGAGCCACCGGGCGAGCAGCACGAGCGAGACCACCCCGACGAGCATGAGGAGCCCGACGTACTCGCCGCCCTCCTGCCAGACGAGGATCCCGAGCACCACACCGCCCATGCCGACCACGGACAGGGCCGCGCCGACGACGTCGACCTGGCGCGAGCCGGTGTAGGGGACGTCGCGCACCAGCCGGATCTGGCTCAGGACGACGGCGATGATGACCACCTCGAGCCCGAACCCGACCCGCCACGACAGGTAGGTCGTGACGAACCCGCCGAGCAGCGGCCCGATCGCGGCGGCGATCGCCGCCGACGCGCCGACCAGCGCGTACGCCTTCTTCTGGTCGGCACCCGAGAAGTTGCCGTGGATCAGCGACTGCATCGCCGGCAGGAGCAACGACGCCCCGAGTCCCCCGACGACCGCCCAGAAGACGACGATCGCCGTGAGGCTCTGCGCCAGCGTCATGGCCGCCGCCCCGATCGCGTAGGCCAGGAGTCCCAGCACGTAGGCCCGTCTGCGCCCGATCAGGTCCCCGACCTTGCTGTTGATCAGGATGAACGCGGCCGAGACGAGCGCCTCCAGCGCGATCGCCGACTGGACGCCGCTGGCCGTCGTGTCCAGGTCCCGGACGACCGCGGAGATCGACACGTTCATCAGCGACGTGTCCACGACCAGCACGAACATCGCCGCCGCGAGCAGCAGCATCAGCCGTCGGTTCCCGCGGGCCGCGGGGGCGTCGCCGTCCGGTTCCGTACCCATGCGCGTGCCTCGGCTCTGGTGGGGCCGTCGGTACGTCCCGGCGGTGCGTCCGGTACCGCACTGCGACCTCGGTGGGAGCCGCCCGACCGGCAGGCGGCGTGGGTGCGAGGTCAAGGCCTTGGCCTCGAGGTCAGCCTAGGGACCGCGGACCGTCCGCGCGCGCGGTAGCCCTCCGGCCGGGTCGCCGCACGACGACCACCGCACCGCGGCCGCCGCACGACGGTCTACACCTCGACGTCCTCGACGGCCTCGGGCGCGCGCCACGGCCGCGGGGGCAGCCCGGGCGGCGGCCCGGTGGACTCGGGCGAGCACAGGGGCAGGCGCTCGCCCAGGATGCGCAGCGTCACGGACCCGGCGACGGCCGCGATCAGCGACCCCGCGAGGATCCCGATCTTGGCCTGCTCGATGAGCGCCTCGTCGTCGAACGCGAGCTCGGCGATGAACAGCGAGATGGTGAACCCGATGCCCGCGAGCATCGCGCCGCCCAGCAGGTGCGAGTAGCGCACCCGGCCGGGAAGGTCGCCCAGGTTCAGCCGCAGGGCCAGGGCCGACGCGCCGAAGATCCCGACGGCGTTGCCCACCACGAGCGCGACCGCGACCCCGATCGTCAACCGCGACGTCATCGCGGCCGCCAGCGACTCGGCGTCGAGCTGCACGCCCGCGTTCGCCAGGCCGAAGACGGGCACGACGACGTAGGCGCTCCACGGGTGCAGGACGCGCTGGAGCCGGTCGCTGGCGGGCACGGCCGCGCGTGCGGCGAGCTCGGTCAGGTGCTCGCGCTCCGCCGTCGTCTCCTCGCGCAGGCGCTGGGCGTACCCCGGGACGTCGTCGACCTGGTCCGGGCGGGCCCGGCGGGAGGGGACGAGCAGCCCGACGAGGACTCCCGCGAGCGTCGCGTGCACGCCCGAGGTGTAGACCGCGAGCCACAGCGCGACCCCCACGCCCACGTAGGGCGCGAGGCGCCAGACGCCGAGCCAGCGCATCACGAGCATGCCCGCGACGAGGACACCCGCGATCGCGAGGCCGGGCAGCCACACGCCGTCGTTGTAGAAGACGGCCATGACCGTGATGGCGCCGATGTCGTCGACGACCGCGAGGGTCAGCAGGAACAGCCGGAGCCGGTCGGGGCAGCGCGGGCCGAACAGCGCGAGGACCCCCACGAGGAACGCCGTGTCGGTCGACATGACCACACCCCAGCCGTGCTGCGCGTCGGTGCCCGCGTTGAACGCCAGGTAGACGAGCGCGGGGACGAGCAGCCCGCCCAGCGCGCCGAGCGCCGGGACCGCGACCGTCCGCCGGTTGCGCAGCTCGCCGCTCGTGACCTCGCGGTTGATCTCGAGGCCGATCACGAGGAAGAAGACCGCCATCGCGGCGTCGTTGACCCAGTGGTGCAGGTCCATGTCGAGCGACCAGCCGCCCAGGTGGACACCAGCCGTCGTGGCCCACAGGTCGTCGTACGACGCCGACCACGGCGAGTTGGCCCACACGAGCGCGACCACGGTCGCCGCGAGCAGCAGCACCGCGCCGCCCGCCTCGGTCGCGAGGAACTGCCGGACCGCCGGCGCGACCGGTCGCACGGGGAAGCGCAGCGGGGGCCCCGGCCGCTGGTCGAGCGTCGGGAGGAGCGGCCTCCCGCCGGGCTGTGCCGGCGGGACCGGGGGAGTGGACGTCACCGCTCCAAGGTCGCAGCGCGCGGCGCGCGGCGCAACTGTCGGACGCGCACGCTCGCGGCCCGCGGAACGTGACAGGCTGGGTCCCGTGGCCGCCGGGCGGGCGGCCCGTCCGGGCGGCGTGAGGAGCAGAAGTGACGGCAGAGCAGGCAGCGCCGGGCGGAGTGGCGAGAAGCGGCCCGACGACGGCGCCGGCCACCGCGCCGACCGGACCCGGGACGGAGCAGCAGCAGGCCGGGGGCGCTGGTCGCGTGAGCGTCGAGCAGCACCGTCGCGAGGTCGAGGCCCTGCTCGGGCCGGTGCTCGCGGACCGGAGCGTCGAGCGTGTGGCGTTGGCCGACGCGCTCGACCGGGTGCTCGCGAGCGACCTGCTCGCACCGGTCGACCTGCCCGCGTTCCGCAGCTCGCAGATGGACGGCTACGCGGTGCGGTCCGCGGACGTCGCCGGCGCTTCGGGCACCTCGCCCGTCGTGCTGCCCGTCGTGGCCGAGATCCCCGCGGGGCCCGGCGGCCCGGCGGTCCTCGCCCCGGGGACGGCGGCCCGGATCATGACCGGTGCCGTCGTGCCGGAGGGGAGCGACGCCGTCGTGCCCGTGGAGGACACCGACGCCGTGCGGTTCGGCGCGCACGCGACCGGGGCCGCGCGCGGGTCCGTCGGGACCGACGTCGGGGTGCTGGCGTCGCGCGGCGCGGGCGAGCTCGTGCGGGACGTCGGGACGGACGTGCGTGGCGGTGACCTGGTGCTGGCCGCAGGGACGAGGCTGGGACCGCAGCACCTGGCCGCCGCGGCGTCGTGCGGCGTGCCCTCGCTCGAGGTCCGGGCGCGGGTGCGCGTCGCGGTCGTCTCGACCGGTACCGAGGTCGTCGCGCCCGGCGAGCCCGCCGCGACCGGGCAGGTGTACGACGCGAACCTGCCCGGGCTCGTGGCCGCCGCGCGCCGGGCGGGGGCCGAGGTCGCGCTCACCGGGCGCACGGGCGACGACCCGGGGGAGCTGGCCGCGCTCCTGGCACGGGCCGCCCAGGCGTCCGACCTGGTCCTCACGTCAGGCGGCGTGAGCCAGGGCGCCTACGAGGTCGTGAAGGACACCCTCGGGGACGGCGTGACGTTCCGGTCGGTCGCGATGCAGCCCGGCGGCCCGCAGGGGTTCGGGACCCACCACGGGACCCCGATCCTCACGTTCCCCGGCAACCCTGTGAGCGCCCAGGTCTCGTTCGCGGTCTTCGCACGCCCCCTCCTCGAACGTGCGGCGGGGCTCGGCGCACGGGAGGACGAGACGCGCACCGTGACCGCGGCGATCGACTCCCCGCCCGCCAAGCGGCAGATGCTGCGCGGGCGGACGGCGCCCGGTGGTGCGGTCGAGGTCGTCGGCGGCGCGGGTTCGCACCTCGTGGCGACCATGGCGGCCGCCGACGTGCTGATCGAGGTGCCCGAGGGTGTGGCACGGGTCGAGGAGGGCGAGAACGTGCGGGTGGTACGGCTGTGAGCGGCACCCCGGGAGCAGGGGACAGGAAGACGACGGCCGACGACCCGCACCGTGCGCCCGCACCGGGCGACGTGTCGCGCGTGACCAGCGACGTGCTCGACGACGCCGTGGTGCGGTCCGTGGAAGGTGCGGTGTCCTCGCGCGAGTGCGGCGCCGTCGTGACCTTCCGCGGGGTCGTGCGTGACGTCGACGGCGGGCGCGACGTCACGGGCCTCGACTACGAGGCGCACCCCGACGCGACCGAGGTGCTCCGGCGCTGCTGCGCGGCGGTGTCCGCCGAGACGGGCCTGCGCGTGGCGGCCGTGCACCGCTACGGGGTGCTGACGATCGGGGACGTGGCGCTCGTCGCGAGCGTCGCCTCGGGGCACCGGGCCGAGGCGTTCGCGGCCTGCTCGCTCCTCGTCGAGCGCATCAAGGCAGAGGTGCCGATCTGGAAGCGCCAGCACTTCACCGACGGCGACTCGGAGTGGGTCGGGCTGTAGCGGCTGCCGTCCGGCCCGGTCAGTCGCGCGGGTTGTCCTTGAGGAGACCGAACCCGATGCCGACGAGCGCCCCCAGGATGAGGCCGGGGCCCGCCAGCAGGAACGTGCCCGCCGTGACGCCGATCAGGGTGCCGAGGACGGTGCTCGGCCCCGCCGTCAGTCTGCTCGGACCGGGCCGGTGGACGGGGAGGGAGTCGGCTCGTGGAGCGGGCTCGTCGGGGGTACGGCTGTCGCGAGGAAGGTCGAGGAGGGCCACGCCTCCATGGTAGGTCGCGGGGTGCGTCCAGGCGCGGGATCCTGCGGTTCTCGCGCCGCCGCGGAGGATGATCTTGGACACGTCGGCCGGTCTGGCTGCCGGGCCGGTCAGCCCCCGATCGCGCCCATGCTGCGCTCGGTGCGCGCGAAGGCCCCGGGGTCGTCGGCCGGACCCCCGACCGCACCGGCGTCGGGGGCATCACGGTCGAGGCCGTGCGCGAGCGGCTTGGCCCACATGGCGCCCTGCCAGGCGGCGACGATCGCTGCGTCGGTGGCTGCGCCGTCGGGCCCGTCGCCGGGCCTGTTGCCGCGAGCCTCGCCGGGCGAGCCGGCGGCCCGACCGGTCCGCAGGAGCGAGCGCAGGTCCACCTCCTCGTTCCCGAACAGGCACGAGCGGACGGTCCCCTCGGCGGTCAGGCGCGTGCGGTCGCAGTCGCCGCAGAACGAGCGCGTGACCGACGCGATGATCCCCACGGTCGCGGGGCCGCCGTCGACCGCCCACTCCTCGGCCGGGGCGGACGGGTCCTCGCGGCCCACGGGAGTCAGGACGAAGCGCTCGCCCAGGACGTCGAGCAGCCGCTCGGCCGAGACGAGCTGGTCACGGGCCCAGTTCTGGTCGGCGTCGAGGGGCATCTGCTCGATGAAGCGCAGCCGGCACCCGTGCTCGACGGCCCACGCGAGCAGGTCGGTCGCGCCTGCGAGGGTCTCGGGCATGAGGACCGCGTTGAGCTTGACGGGGGACAGGCCCGCGTCGAGCGCGGCCCGGATGCCCGCGAGCACCTGGGGGAGGCGGTCGCGGCGCGTGAGCTCGGCGAAGTGCGTGCGGTCGACCGTGTCGAGCGAGACGTTGACGCGGTCGAGCCCGGCGTCCACGAGCTCGCCGACGCGCTTGTCGAGGCCGATCGCGTTGGTCGTCATCGAGATCCGGACGCCGGGGGCCGCCGCGCGCGTGCACCGGACGATCTCGGCGAGGTCGGGGCGCATGAGCGGCTCGCCGCCCGTGAACCGCACGTCGCGGATCCCGAGGCGGTAGCCGATCCCGACGAGCCGTCCGATCTCGCTCGGCGTCAGCAGGTCGTCGCGGGGGATCGCGGGAAGTCCCTCGGCGGGCATGCAGTAGGTGCAGCGCAGCGAGCACTTCTCCGTGACGGACACCCGCAGGTCGTGGGCGACGCGCCCGTAGCGGTCGACGAGCGCCTCGGTGTCCGGGCGCCCCAGGGTGCTCGGCGCGCCGGTCGGGCGCACGTGCGGGAGCCCGAGGGCGACGGCGGTCATGCTCGCGAGTCTACGCAGCGGTGGGTGCCGGGGCGGGGCTGCCCAGCCGCGACGGACGTGCGGCGACGGTCAGCGCGTGGTCCGGGCGTCGTACGCCGCCTGGGCGGCGGCGACCTCGGGGACGGCCGCTTCGAGCACGTCCAGGAGGCCGACGAGCCTGTCGGCCACGACGTGCCCGAGCTCGGTGAGCGAGTACTCGACGTGCGGCGGGATGGTCGCGCGGACCTCGCGCACGACCAGTCCGTCGCGCTCGAGCCCCTGGAGCGTCTGGGCGAGCATCTTCTCGCTCACGCCGTCGATGCGTCGGCGCAGGGCGTTGAAGCGGACGGCCCCGTCACGCAGGCCCGCGACGGTCAGGACTCCCCAGCGACCGGTCACGGTCTCGAGCGCGTGGCGGGACGTGCAGCCGCGCTGGAACACGTCGGCGATCATCTCGTCGGACGGTCCCGTGGTGTCGAGGGCGGGCTGGAGGTCGGTCACGAGGCCAGCCTAGCGTGCAGGCCGATCGTGAGCACTGTGACACAGTCGGCACTATCCAGAAGATTGCACTGACGAAAAGTTAGTGCCAGGCTGTCGCGGTACCCACCACCCCTCAGGAGGACCCCATGATCGCCGTCACCGCCGCCACCGGACACCTCGGACACCTCGTCGTCGACTCGCTCCTCGAGCACGGCGTCGCCCCCGAGCGGGTCGTCGCCGCCGTCCGCACCCCGACCAAGGCCGCCGACCTCGCCGAGCGCGGCGTCGTCGTCCGCGAGGCCGACTACTCGCGCCCCGAGACCCTCGCCACGGCGCTCGCAGGCGTCGACGTGCTGCTCCTCGTCTCGGGTTCCGAGGTCGGGCAGCGCGTCCGGCAGCACGCGAACGTGGTCGAGGCCGCGAAGGCCGCCGGCGTCCGTCACCTCGTCTACACGAGCGCACCGCGGGCCACCACGTCCGCGCTCGTCCTCGCCCCCGAGCACAAGGCCACCGAGGAGCTCATCGCGACCTCGGGGCTGTCCGCCACGATCCTGCGCAACGGCTGGTACACCGAGAACTACCTCGCCGCGGTCGAGCAGGCGCGCGAGACCGGTGTCGTGGTCGGCAGCGTCGGCGAGGGCCTCGTCGCCTCGGCGAGCCGCAAGGACTACGCCGAGGCTGCGGCCGTCGTCCTCGCGGCGGCGGACGCCGACCCGGGCTTCGAGGGTGGCGTCCACGAGCTCTCGGGCGACGTCGCGTGGGACCACCCGTACCTCGCCGCGACCATCGGTGAGATCGTCGGCCGCGAGGTCGTCTACCAGGACGTGACCCCCGAGGAGCACGCGCAGATCCTGCTCGACGCGGGCCTCGACGCGGGGACCGCGGGCTTCGTGGTCGCCCTCGACGGCAACACGCGCGACGGCCTGCTCGCCGCGACCTCGGGCGAGCTGTCGCGCCTCGTCGGCCGCCCGACGACGCCGCTCGCCGACGGCCTGCGGGCTGCGGCGGGCGTGACGTCGGCCGTGTGAGGTGTGGCCCGGGCGGCCGGCCGGGGCCGCCCGGGCTTCCCTTTAGTTGAAGCATCAACTATTCTGGGTGCAGAGGTCGGGACCCGGCCCTGGACGGAGGACACCATGACTGACCGCACGACGAACGTTCCCGGCACCGACGCCACGGGCGCCGCGACCAAGGACCTGCTGTCGGCCGACACCTCGATGGACGCCGTGACGCTGCACGTCGCCGACCTCGACCTGATGACCCGCTACTACCGCGACGCGCTCTCCCTGGCCGTGCTGACGCCGTCGGACGCGCTGCTCGCGGCGATCCCCGGCGCCGGGACCGGCTCGCGCGACGAGACCGTGGTCCTCGGGCGGGGTGCGACACCGCTCGTCGTCCTGCGCCGCGGCAAGGACCTGCCGCGCGCCCGCCGCGGCGAGGCCGGCCTGTTCCACACGGCCCTGCTGTTCGACGACGCCCCCGCCCTCGCCGCTGCCGTCGCGTCGGTCGCGCGCACGGCCCCCAGCACGTTCGTCGGCAGCGGCGACCACCTGGTGTCCGAGGCGTTCTACTTCACGGACCCCGAGGGCAACGGCGTCGAGCTCTACCACGACCGCCCGCGCGAGACCTGGAGCTGGCAGGACGGCCAGGTCGCGATGGACACGCTCTACATCGACCCCAACGCGTTCATGCAGGAGCACCTGACGGACGAGGCGCTCCACCGGGCGCTGTCGACCGATGTCGTCGGCCCCGACGACACGGTGGTGGGACACGTGCACCTCCAGGTGGGTGACATCCCCACGGCCCGCGAGTTCTACGTCGACACCCTGGGCTTCGAGGCCACGGCCTCGCTGCCCAGCGCGCTGTTCGTCTCGGCGGGCGGGTACCACCACCACATGGCCATGAACACGTGGAACAGCCAGGGAGCCGGGCCGCGCGCCTCGACGCTGGGTCTGGGGCAGGTCGCGATCTCCGTGCCGTCCGAGGACGACGTCACGGCCCTCGTCGACCGGCTGTCCCGGCGCGGGATCGAGATGCGCCACGACGGCGCGACGCTGCGGTTCGACGACCCGTGGAAGAACCTCATCGAGGTCGCGGTGCGCTAGCCCGCCCGGCCTCGACCGCTGGGTGCGGGGCACGTGCCGTCCCGGGCCCGTCGGGGCGGCATCTGCTGCGCGCTCGGCGCTCCGTGGGAGTCCCGGAGCGCGCGGGTCAGCGCTTCGAGGGTTCCTCGTCGCGCTCGATGCCCAGGCGCTTGGCGAACAGCCGCCGCTGGACGAGCCACCCCGCGAGGGCCAGCGCGGCCCACGCGAGGAACGACACGACCTGCTCCCAGCCCGGCGACGGGTCGCGCAGGAAGCCCAGCGTGTCGGGGGACACGCGGCCCAGGCCGCCGAGCACGATGCCCGCACCGCCGATGGTCGTGAGCCACAGCAGCGCCCGCCGGCGGTACCTGTCCGCGAGGAATCCGCACGCCGCCGCGACCGCGATGACGATGATCGCCGCGAGGACCCAGTTCCCCGAGTCGCCCGAGACCGTGCCGTAGAGCTTGGCGCCGATCACCGCGCCGGTCACGATCCCGATGAAGAACGCCGCGAGCTTGAACACGAACGCGACCGCGATCCACGCGACGAGCGCGCCCAGGACCCCGACCAGCAGCGCGGTCGACTGGCTCGCGCCGAACAGGTCGCCCAGCATCCAGCCGAGACCGAACCCGGACGCGATGACCGCGAGGTGGACCGAGCCGACGCCGAGGAAGCACAGGAGCAACCCGACGGCGACGATGACGAGACCAGCGACGACCGGGTCCATGGGGACCTCCTGGCGTGAGGTGGGCTAGTGCTTGGCCTTGATGACGAGCACGGGAGCGTGGGCGTCGAGCAGGACGCGCTGGGTGGTGCTGCCGAGGAGGAACTTGCCGACGGGGGAACGCTTGCGCGAGCCGATCACGACGAGGCTCGCGGCGAGGCGCTCGGCCTCGTCGAGGATCGCGACCGGCGGGTCGACGCGTGCCTCGCGGTACGTGACGGTCGCGACCGGGGTACCGGCGGGCAGGGCGTCGAGCAGGTGCGCGAGGTCCGGCGGGAGGGGCGGGTCCTCCTGCGGGGGACCCTCGAGCGGGGTGAGGACGAAGACGGCGAGGGGCAGGTCCCGTCGGAGTGCCTCGGCGGCTCCGGCGCGCAGTGCCGCCTCACCCTGTGGCGAGTCGTTGTAGGCCACAAGTACGGTCATCGCCGCGGTGCTCCTCGTTCGTCGTGCCCGGGTCGACGGGCAGATCGCATGTGATCTGAACTCTCTCACACCGCAGGGGGCCGCGCAGCGAACGGCGGAGCGCGTCGAGGGCTCCCTGCCTGACGGCGTCGCTCGCCGTCGGTGTCCTGGCCCGGCCTGGTCGACGGCCGGGTTCCCCGGGGCGGCGGCCGGGTCAGACGCTCGGGGGAGCGAGGTCGGCGGGCAGGCTCAGCGACGGGGGGAGCAGGGGCCGGGCGACGGTGTCGATCATCCGGGCGAGCTCGACGTGCCGGCGGGTGTCCATGCGGTCCGCCGGGGCGGTCACGGACAGGGCGGCCACGGCCTGACCGGCGCGCAGGAGGGGGATCGCGAGGCAGCTGATGCCGGGCTCGTTCTCCTCGGTCTCGGTCGCGTACCCGCGGGTCCTGGTCGTGCGCAGGGTCTCCCAGAGCGCGTCGTCGGTCACGGGGCTCGTGTCGCCGGCCGCGGCGGTGTACCAGCCCATCGCGGAGCGGTCGGTCGAGCGGAACGCGAGCAGGGCGCGGCCGAGCGCGGTGGTGGCGGCCGGGCGGCGGCGGCCGATCGCGGACCACACGCGGACGGCACGCGCGGGCTCGACCTTGTCGAGGTAGACGATCTCCGGCCCGGACAGCACGCCCAGGTGGATGAGCTCGCCCGACGCCTCGCACACCGCGGTGAGCGCCGGGGTCAGCAGCGCGGGCAGGTGCTCCTCCCCGAGGAAGACGTTCCCGAGCGCGGTCGCCGCAGGGCCGAGGCGATACCTCCCGGTCGCGGGGTCCTGCTCGGCGTAGCCGCGGAAGCGCAGCGCGGCGAGCGTGCGGTGCAGCGAGGTCTTGTTCAGGCCGAGGTCTGCCGCGAGGGTGCCCAGCGGGCTGCCGTGCGGGCCCGCGGCCGCGAGGTGCTCGAGCGCGAGCAGCGCCTTGTCGACCGAGCCGAGGGGGCTGGTGGCCGGTGCGTGGCCGGCTTCGGGAGCGTCCGTCTCGGCGGGCGGCCGGGCTACCACGCGCTGGGGCCGTTCGCGTAGAGTGGTTTCGTATTCCAGAACATCCGTTCACTATAACGAAACGCGAGGCCTCATGTCACCCGCTGCGCCCCCGACCGACCTCCACGAGCTCTTCGCCAGGGTCCGGGTCGTCCCCGTGGTCGTCGTGGAGGACGAGGCCCAGGCGCTCGCCCTCGGCGCCGCCCTCCTCGACGGCGGCCTGCCCATCGCCGAGATCACCTTCCGCACCGCCGGGGCGCGCGCCGCGATCGCGGCCGTGACGCGCGAGCTCCCCGAGCTCGTGACCGGGGCCGGGACCGTGATCAACGCCGAGCAGGTCGACCAGGCCGTCGACGCCGGTGCCCGCTTCGTCGTCTCGCCCGGTCTGAGCGCCGACGTCGTGCGCCGCGCCCAGCACCACGGCCTGCCGATCTTTCCGGGGGTCGCGACGCCGTCGGACATCATGGCCGCGCTCGCCCTGGGGCTCGACGTCGTGAAGTTCTTCCCCGCCGGCATCAACGGAGGGGTGCCGGCGATCAAGGCGTTGTCCGCACCGTTCCCCGGCCTGCGCTTCGTCCCCACGGGCGGCGTGAGCGCCGCCAACGCGACCGAGTACCTCTCGGTGCCCTCCGTCCTCGCGGTGGGCGGCTCGTGGATGGTCGAGAAGGCCCTCGTCGAGGCGGGCGACCTCGCCGAGATCACGCGCCGCTCCGCGCAGGCCGTCGCGCTCGCGGCGTCTCCGGCGTCCGCAGGCCCCGCCGCCACCCCCGCCTCCGCTGCCGCAGGAAAGTGAGCTGACATGACCGCCGACACCCGCACCGTGGACGCTCCCCTGAACCTCCGCCCGGCCGCGGACTGCACCTACGACGTCGTCTCCCTCGGCGAGGTCATGCTCCGCCTCGACCCGGGCGAGCGACGTATCAAGACCACGCGCTCGTTCGACGCCTGGGAGGGCGGCGGCGAGTACAACGTCGCGCGCGGCCTGCGCCGCTGCTTCGGCCTGCGCGGCGCGATCGTCACGGCGCTCGCGGACAACGAGGTCGGCCGCCTGGTCGAGGACCTCATGCTCACGGGCGGGCTCGACACGAGCTACGTCCAGTGGGTGCCGTACGACGGGATCGGCCGCACGGTCCGCAACGGCCTCAACTTCACCGAGCGCGGCTACGGCGTGCGCGGCGCGGTCGGGGTGAGCGACCGCGGCAACACCGCGATCGCGCAGATGCAGCCGGACGACGTCGACTGGGACGAGCTGTTCGGACGCGGCGTGCGCTGGCTCCACACGGGCGGGATCTTCGCGGCGCTCTCCGCCTCGTCCGCGGACGTCGCCGAGGCCGCGATGAAGGCCGCACGCAAGCACGGCACGATCGTGTCCTACGACCTCAACTACCGCCCGTCGCTCTGGCAGGGCATCGGCGGCCCGGCACGCGCGCAGGAGGTCAACCGCCACCTCGCGCAGTACGTCGACGTCATGATCGGCAACGAGGAGGACTTCACCGCGAGCCTCGGCTTTGAGATCGAGGGTGTCGACGAGAACCTCACGGACCTGGACACCGCGGCGTTCCGCGCCATGATCGAGACCGCTGCAGGCGCGTACCCGAACTTCCAGGTCATCGGCACCACGCTGCGCGCCGTGCACTCCGCGACCCGCAACGACTGGGGCGCCGTCGCGTGGTCGCGCGTGCAGGGGTTCGCCGAGGCCACGCACCGCGCCGACCTCGAGATCCTCGACCGCGTGGGCGGCGGCGACTCGTTCGCCTCGGGCCTCGCGTACGGGCTCATGGAGCTCGGCTCGATCCAGGAGGCCGTCGAGTACGGCGCCGCGCACGGCGCCCTCGCGATGACCACGCCGGGCGACACGTCGACGGCGTCGCTCGCCGAGGTCCGCAGGCTCGCGTCGGGCGGGAGCGCGCGCGTCCAGCGCTGAGACGCTCGGCGCGAGGCGGCCGACGGGGGTCCAGGAACGTTCCGGACCCCCGTTCGCCGCATCTCGCGACGGCTCGCGACGGCCGTCGTCCGCCCTCCGCCGGGCCCGCGCCTCCTCGGCGGCGCGCCGGGCAGCATCCCGCGCGCAGGCCACACGTCGCGGCTAGGGTGGACGAGGACGGACAGATCGGACACAGCCCGTCGGCAGCCCCCGTGGCCCGACGAGTGCGAGGAGGCACACGTGGTGCAGCGTGGTGAGGTCCCGCTGGGCCGCCTCCCACGGCGCACCGTCGACGCGCCCGCCGACATCGCCCGGGCCGTCGAGCACGCACGCATCCTGCGCGGAGCGGGCGACCCCACGGGTGCGGCCCGCGTCCTCGACCGGGCGTTCGACGCCGAGGGCGTGCGGACCCGCACCGTCTCCGAACGCCTGCGCTTCCGGGCCCTCGTCCTGCGGGCGGACCTCGCGCTCCAGCTGCACGACGACGTCGCGGCCGCCCGGTTCCTCGCCGGCGCCGAGTCGCTGCCCCTGCTCGCGGACGCCCTCGCAGCGCTCGACGACGACCTGCACCTCGCCGAGGAGCTGCGCGAGCGCCTCGACGCCGACTGATCCCGCCGCGACCCTCTGCCCCGGGTCGCCGGAGCCGACCCGGTCACCGCGACGAGCACGGGCGGTGCCCGACCACCCGCCGTCAGGGTTGCGTCAACGCCCGCCCGGCCCCCGTCAAGAACCCGTCAACGCCGCCCTTCGACGCCCCGCCCACGCCGTAGACCTGAGGTGTGCGCAGGAGCTGCGCACCGGCACCGCGCCTCCCGCACCGACCACGAGCAGCCGCTCGCGATCGAAGGAGCCGCCCGCCGCACGACGTTCGAAGGCAGAGCTCAGATGGCCGACCTGGCCTACATCCTGCTGACCGTGGTGTTCTTCACCGCCGTCGGCCTCGTGGCACGCCGCCACGGCTCCTCCGGGGGGTCCTCGTCATGACGGTCCTCGACTGGGTCGGGCTCGGCGCCGTCGTGGTGCTCCTCGGCTACCTGTTCGTCGCCCTGCTCCGCAGCGACAAGGTCCGGTGAGCGCGGCCGTGCTGACCCAGACCACCGTGACGGCCCAGGCCGCCGTCCTGACCCAGACGGCGACGCAGTCGGCGACACAGACGCCCAGCGTGTGGCTCGCCGTCGGGCAGGTCGCCCTGCTGCTCCTCGCGCTCGCCGCAGTGCACGCCCCGCTCGGCGCCTACATGGCGCGCGTCTTCACCTCGCCCCAGCACCTGCGGGTCGAACGGGCCGGGTACCGGATCATGCGCGTCGACCCCGACGCCGAGCAGAGGTGGAGCACCTACCTGCTCTCGCTCCTCGGCTTCTCGACGGCCTCGCTCCTGGTCATGTACGGGCTCGCGCGCCTCCAGGCGCACCTGCCGATGAACCTCGGGTTCTCGGCGTTCGACCCCGCCGGCGCCTGGAACACCGCGGTCTCGTTCGTGGCCAACACCAACTGGCAGTGGTACTCGGGCGAGGCCGCCGCAGGACACCTGCTCCAGATGGCCGGGCTCGCGGTGCAGAACTTCGTGTCCGCGGCCGTCGGCATCTCGGTCGCGGTCGCCCTGATCCGCGGCTTCATGCGCTCGGGCACCGACGGGCGCGTCGGGAACTTCTGGTCCGACCTGACCCGCACGTGCGTGCGCATCCTGCTGCCCATGGCGTTCGTCGGGGCGCTCGTCCTGCTCGCCACGGGCGTCATCCAGAACTTCGACGCGCACACCGCGATCGACACGGTCGCGGGCGGCACGCAGCACGTGCTCGGCGGCCCCGTCGCCTCGCAGGAGGTCATCAAGGAGCTCGGCACCAACGGCGGCGGGTTCTTCAACGCCAACTCGGCGCACCCCCTCGAGAACCCCAGCCCGTTCTCCAACCTGTTCGAGATCTTCCTGATCCTCGTCATCCCCTTCACGCTGCCTCGCACGTTCGGCCTCATGGTCGGTGACAAGCGCCAGGGCTGGGCCGTCCTCGGGGCCATGGGCGCGCTGTGGTTCGTCGCGGTCGCGCTCATCACGTGGGCCGAGATGACCGGGCCCGGTGCCGCCCCGCTCGCCGCGGGCGGCGCCATGGAGGGCAAGGAGACGCGCTTCGGCCTCGCCACGAGCGCCCTGTTCGCCGCGTCCACCACGGGCACCTCGACCGGGGCGGTCAACGCCATGCACGACTCCCTGACCGCGCCGGGCGGCGGCGTCACGATGTTCACC
Source organism: Oerskovia sp. NPDC056781 (assembly GCF_042789955.1). Taxonomy (NCBI): domain Bacteria; kingdom Bacillati; phylum Actinomycetota; class Actinomycetes; order Micrococcales; family Cellulomonadaceae; genus Oerskovia; species Oerskovia sp. NPDC056781. The sequence goes on along the minus strand of NZ_JBHUAD010000011.1, from coordinate 9,868 downwards.
ATGATGCTCGGCGAGATCGCGCCGGGCGGCGTGGGCTCGGGCCTGTACGGGATGCTCATGCTCGCGATCGTCGCGGTCTTCGTGTCCGGCCTCATGGTGGGGCGTACGCCCGAGTACCTGGGCAAGAAGATCGGCCGCCAGGAGATCACGCTCGTCGCGCTCTACATCCTCACCGTCCCGTTCCTCGTGCTGGTCGGCACGGCCCTCGCGATCGCGCTGCCCGCCGGGCAGGCCGGCATCCAGGAGGCGGGCCCGCACGGGCTCTCCGAGGTCCTGTACGCGTTCACGTCCGCGGCCAACAACAACGGCTCGGCGTTCGGCGGCCTCACGTCCGGCACGCCCTTCTACAACACGGCCCTCGGCATCGCGATGCTCGCCGGCCGCTTCATCCCCATCGCCCTCGTCCTGGCTCTCGCCGGACGCTTCGCCTCCCAGAAGACGGTCCCCGCCACCGCGGGCACCCTCCCGACGCACCAGCCGCTCTTCGTGGGTGTCCTGGGAACCGTCGCCCTGGTCGTCGTCGGGCTCACCTTCGTCCCCGTGCTGTCGCTCGGTCCCATCGTGGAGTCGCTCTCATGAACTCTTCCTCTCGTTCTCTTCCTGCGGGGCGCATCGCCCCCGACGGGGCGGCGGGTCTACCCGAGGACCTCGTTCCTCGGTCCTCCGCCCGGCCCGCCACGACCCACCGCCCCGTCGGGGGCGATGCTCCTGCTGGTGCGTCCGACGCGGTCCTGCTTCCTGTCGCCGGGGGCTCGGCCGGTGCTGCCGGTGACGGTGCGGCTGACGCTGCCGGTGCGGGTGGCCCTGCTGGTGGTCCTGGTGCAGGCGGTGCTGCCGGCCGCAAGACCGGGGCTGCGCGTGGGGCGTCGCTCTCGTGGCCGCAGGTCCGGGCCGCGCTGCCCGGGGCGTTCCGCAAGCTCGACCCGCGTGAGCTGTACACGTCGCCCGTCCTGTTCGTCGTCGAGCTCGGGGCTGTGGCCACGACGCTGCTGGCCGCGTTCGAGCCCAGCGTGTTCGCGTGGGCCATCGCGGTGTGGCTGTGGGCGACCGTGCTGTTCGCGACGCTCGCCGAGTCGATCGCGGAGAGTCGCGGCAAGGCGCAGGCGTCGAGCCTGCGCGCGACCCAGCAGCAGACGACCGCGCGGCGCGTCATCGACAAGGCGACCGTGCCGTCGCCCGGTTCGGGTCTCGCGGCCCTCCCGACGGCGGAGGTCCCCTCCTCGACGCTGGGCGTCGGGGACGTGGTGGTCGTCCGGGCGGGCGAGATCATCCCCGGTGACGGCGACGTGATCGAGGGCGTCGCGTCGGTCGACGAGTCCGCGATCACGGGCGAGTCCGCCCCCGTGATCCGGGAGTCCGGCGGTGACCGGTCGGCGGTCACGGGCGGGACCGTCGTCCTGTCCGACACGATCGTCGTGCGGATCACGGCCCCCGCGGGCCACACGTTCGTCGACCGGATGATCGCGCTCGTCGAGGGGTCGGAGCGCCAGCGCACGCCCAACGAGATCGCGCTCAACATCCTGCTGACCTCGCTCACGATCATCTTCCTGCTGGCCGTCGTGACGCTCCAGCCGTTCGCGGTGTACTCGGGCTCCAAGCAGTCGATGATCGTCCTCATCTCGCTGCTCGTGTGCCTCATCCCCACGACCATCGGCGCGCTGCTGTCGGCGATCGGCATCGCGGGCATGGACCGGCTCGTCCAGCGCAACGTGCTCGCGATGTCGGGCCGCGCGGTCGAGGCCGCGGGCGACGTCGACGTCCTGCTGCTCGACAAGACCGGCACCATCACGTACGGCAACCGGCAGGCGGCAGATCTCCTGACGATCGGTGATGTCACGACGGCGCAGCTCGCCGAGGCTGCACGCCTGTCCTCGCTCGCGGACGAGACGCCCGAGGGCAAGAGCATCGTGGTGCTCGTGCGTGAGCGGTACGGCCTGGGGGCCCCGGAGTCCGGCCCGGCCCCGGCGGCGGAGGAACCCGACCACGCGGCGCGCGTGACGCCGTCGGGCAGCGCCAGCACGAGGGGCGACGCGAACGACCTCACCGGCGCCGAGATGGTGCCCTTCACCGCGCAGACGCGCATGAGCGGGATCGACCTGCCGCTGTCCGACGGGCGCGTTCGCCGCATCCGCAAGGGTGCCGGCAGCGCGGTCCAGCGTTGGGTGCACTCGACCGGGGCGTCGACGAGCAGCGGGCCCGGCGGCGATGCGGCCGAACAGCTCGCGGCGCACGTCGACGCCGTGAGCTCGTCGGGCGGCACGCCGCTCGTCGTGGCCGAGCAGGTCGGCGAGGGACCCGCGCGCGTGCTGGGCGTCGTCCACCTCAAGGACGTCGTCAAGGCGGGCATGCGCGAACGGTTCGACGAGCTGCGTGCCATGGGCATCCGCACCGTCATGGTCACGGGCGACAACGCCGTGACCGCGCGGGCCATCGCCGCCGAGGCGGGCGTCGACGACGTCCTGGCCGAGGCGACGCCCGAGGACAAGCTCGCGCTCATCCGGCGCGAGCAGGCCGGCGGGCGGCTCGTCGCCATGGCAGGCGACGGCACCAACGACGCCCCCGCCCTGGCGCAGGCCGACGTGGGTGTCGCGATGAACACCGGGACCACCGCCGCCAAGGAGGCGGGCAACATGGTGGACCTCGACTCCGACCCGACCAAGCTCATCGAGATCGTCGAGATCGGCAAGCAGCTCCTCATCACGCGCGGGGCCCTGACGACGTTCTCGATCGCGAACGACATCGCGAAGTACTTCGCGATCCTGCCCGCGATGTTCATGGTCGTGTTCCCGCAGCTCGCGGTGCTCAACGTCATGCGCCTGTCGAGCCCCGAGTCGGCCATCCTGTCGGCCGTCGTGTTCAACGCGCTCATCATCCTGGTGCTCATCCCGCTCTCGCTGAAGGGCGTGCGGTACCGACCGTCGTCGGCCTCGGCGATGCTGCGGCGCAACCTCCTGGTCTACGGCGTGGGCGGCCTCGTGGCCCCGTTCGTCGGGATCAAGCTCATCGACCTCGTGATCTCCCTCATCCCCGGGATTGGCTGACATGCCTGGAACTCTCTCGACCCCTGCGGGCGTCCCCGGACGCCCCGCCCCCCTCGCGCGCCCCTCGGCGTCGGCCGGTGCCGCCTCGCTGTTCCGCCAGACGCTCGCGGGCCTGCGCGTCCTGCTCGTCCTGACGCTGCTCCTGGGCGTGGCGTACCCGCTCGCGGTGTGGGGCGTCGGGCAGGTCGCCCTGCCATGGCAGGCGAACGGCTCGCTCGTGCGCAGCGACGGCACGCACGCCACGTCGATCACCGACACCGGGGCGGACGGGGCCCCCGTCGTGGGGTCCGCGCTGATCGGTCAGGACTTCGCCGCAGCCGACGGCGCCGAGGCCTGGTTCCACGGCCGCCCCTCGGCCGCAGGCGACGGCTACGACACGCTCGCGTCCGCGGGCACCAACCTCGGGCCGCTCAACCCCGAGCTCGTCGCCTCGATCGAGGAGCGCCGGGCGGCGCTCGCGGACCTCAACGGCGTCGATCCGGCGTCGTTGCCCGCCGACGCGCTCACGGCCTCGGCGTCGGGCCTCGACCCGCAGATCAGCCCCGCGTACGCGGCCCTGCAGGTAGCCCGCGTCGCCGAGGCCAGGGGCCTCGACGAGGCCGTCGTGGCCGACCTCGTCGCGCAGCACACCGCGGGGCGCGACCTCGGCGTGCTGGGTGAACCGCGGGTCGACGTGCTCGAGCTCAACCTCGCGCTCGAGAACTCGGAGAAGATGAACCCATGACGACACGCACGACGCCCCGCGCCGTCGACCGGACGGCACGGGTGCCCCGTGCCTGAGACGCGCGACGGCCACGAGGCCGCAGGGTCCGGGAGCCCCCAGGAGGGGCGCCCGGACCCGGGCGCGTCCGGCACCTCCCGGCCCGACGGCGTCGCTCGCCGCCCCGGGCTCCTCACCGTGTACCTCGGGGCGGCACCGGGCGTCGGCAAGACGTACGCGATGCTCGGCGAGGCCCACCGGCGGCGAGCCCGCGGCACCGACGTGGTCGTGGGACTCGTCGAGACCCACGGGCGGTCCGCCACGATCACGCAGATCGGGGACCTCGAGGTGGTGCCGCGCCGCGTCGTGAGCCACCGCGACGTCGAGCTGACCGAGCTCGACGTCGACGCCGTGATCGCCCGCGCGCCCCAGGTGGTCCTGGTCGACGAGCTCGCGCACACCAACGCGCCCGGATCGCGGCACCGCAAGCGCTGGCAGGACGTGCAGGACCTCCTGGCCGCGGGCATCGACGTCGTGACCACGGTCAACGTGCAGCACCTGGAGTCGCTCACGGGCGACGTCGAGGCCATCACGGGCGTGCGACAGCGCGAGACCGTTCCCGACCAGGTCGTGCGCGACGCCGACCAGATCCAGCTCGTCGACCTCTCGCCCCAGGCGCTGCGCCGCCGGCTCGCGCACGGCAACGTGTACCGGGCCGAGCAGATCGACGCCTCGCTGTCGTCGTACTTCCGCACGGGCAACCTCACGGCCCTGCGCGAGCTCGCGCTCCTGTGGCTCGCCGACCGCGTCGACGACGCCCTGACCCGCTACCGGGCCGACCACGCGATCGTCGGCACGTGGCCCGCACGCGAGCGAGTCGTCGTCGCCGTCACGGGTGGGCCCGAGGGTGAGACGCTGCTGCGACGCGGCGCCCGCATCGCCCAGCGCGCGTCGGGCTCCGAGCTCGTCGCTGTGCACGTCCTGGCCACCGACGGGCTGCCCAGCGCCCCGCCCGCAGCCATCGCCGCGTCGCGCGAGCTCGTCGAGTCGCTCGGCGGGACGTTCCACACGGTCGTGGGGGAGGACGTCGCGTCGGCCGTCGTCGACTTCGCGCAGGGCGTCAACGCGACCATGATCGTCGTGGGCGTCTCGCGGCACTCCCGCTGGCGCGAGGCGTTGCTGGGGTCGTCGAGCACCGAGATCGCGCGCCTCGCCGGGACGATCGACGTCCACCTCGTGACGCACGAGAAGGCCCGCACGGGCAGGCTCCTGCGGGGACGCTGGTCGGCGCTGTCCCGGCGACGACGGGCCGCCGGGTGGGCCCTGGCCTTCGTCGTCCCCGCTGTGCTGACCGGGATCTTCTGGCTGCTGCGCGAGGACGTGTCGCTCTCGACCGAGCTCATGCTGTTCCTCGCGGGCTCGGTGGGCGTCGCGCTCGTGGGCGGGCTCTGGCCCGCCGTCGCCGCGGCCGTCGTGTCCTTCCTGTGCCTCAACTGGTTCTTCACGCCGCCGACCGGCTTCCTCACCGTCCAGGACCCCGAGAACCTCCTGGCGCTCCTGGTGTTCGTGCTCGTCGCGGCCGCCGTCGCGTCGGTCGTGGACCTCGCGGCGCGGCGGACCGTGCAGGCGTACCGGGCGCGGGCCGAGGCCTCGACCCTCGCCGCGCTCTCGCGGTCGGTGCTCTCGGGCGAGGACACCGCGCAGGCCATCGTCACGCGGCTGGCCGAGACGTTCGGCCTGTCGCGGGTCGAGCTCGAGTCGCGCGCGGGGGAGAGGGGCGCGTGGCGGACGGTCGCGACCACGGGCCGCGCGGAGGGTGACCCGCTGCCCGCCGTGGGTGACGGGATCTCCGCCGAGGGCGACCGGACGCCCGCCGACGGCGACGAGCGCTCCCGGGCGAGCTCCGCCGTCGGGCACCGTGACGACCCCGGGCGCACCGAGCTGCGCGTCGACGACCACCACCGCCTGTCCCTGTGGGGCCGGGCCCTTCCCGCGAGCGACCGGCAGGTCCTCGAAGCCTTCGCCGCGCAGGCCGGGCTCGTCCTGGAGTACCGGCGGCTGCGCGAGCAGGCCGCCCAGGCCGCCGTCCTCGAGGAGGCCGACGCGACCCGTACCGCGCTCCTCGCTGCCGTCTCGCACGACCTGCGCACCCCGCTCGCCTCGATCCGTACGGCGGTCGACGGGCTGGCCTCCCCGGACGTCGACCTCGACGCCGAGGACACCGAGGCCCTGACGCGGACCATCCAGGACTCGACAGGAAGGCTCGAGAAGCTGATCGACAACCTGCTGGACCTCTCGCGGCTCCAGACGGGCAGCGTGCGTCCCGTCCTGCGCGCGGCGTCGGTCGACGAGATCGTGCCGCTCGCGGTCGAGCCCTACGGACCGGGTGTCGTGCGTCTCGACGTACCCGACGACCTGCCGCTCGTGCGCACGGACCCCGGGCTGCTCGAGCGCGCGGTCGCGAACCTCACCTCGAACGCCGTGCGGCACAGCCCACCCGGCGAGCCCGTGCGGATCACCGCGTCGGCCGGCCCGCGCGAGATCGAGCTGCGCATCGTCGACACGGGTCGTGGCCTGTCCGACGAGTCCAAGGTCCGCATGTTCGAGCCCTTCCAGCGCCTTGGCGACACGACCGGCGAGGGCCTGGGACTGGGGCTCGCCGTCGCCGACGGGCTCGCCCGGGCCGTGGGCGCGACCATCACGCCCGAGGACACGCCGGGCGGCGGACTGACCATGGTGGTCACGGTGCCGCGCGACGCACGGGAGGATGACGCCGTGAGCACTGACGGCGGTGGCATGACGGGCATGACAGGCACGGCAGACATGCCGGACGACGAGAAGGGCGAGGTGCTCGGATGAGCGTCGACGGCAACAGGGTGCTGGTCGTCGACGACGACGCGGGCCTCGTGCGGGCCCTCGCGATCAACCTGCGCGCGCACGGCTGGGACGTGACCGTGGCCATGACGGGCGCGGAGGCCCTCGACGCAGCGGCGAGCGCCCGCCCCGACGTGATCCTCCTCGACCTGGGCCTGCCGGACCTCTCGGGATTCGAGGTCATCGCGGGCGTCCGGGGGTGGAGCGCCGTGCCCATCGTGGTGCTCTCGGCCAGACAGCTCGGCGACGACAAGGTCGACGCGCTCGACGCGGGCGCGGACGACTACGTGACGAAGCCGTTCGCGATGAACGAGCTGCTCGCGCGGCTGCGGGCCGCGGTGCGCCGCGCCCAGCCGGCCGAGGCGTCCGAGCCGGTCGTGGAGGCGGGCGACCTGCGGATCGACCTGGCCCGGCGCCGCGTGCTGCGCGCCGGGCAGGAGGTGCGCCTCAGCCCGACCGAGTGGTCGCTGCTCGAGGTGCTGGTGCGTCACCGTGGGCGCATGGTCGGGCGCCTCCAGCTCCTGCACGACGTGTGGGGGCCCGCGTACTCGGCCGAGACCAACTACCTGCGCGTCTACACCGCGCAGCTGCGGCGCAAGCTCGAGGACGACCCCGCGAACCCGCGCCACATCATCACCCAGCCGGGCATGGGCTACCTCTTCGAGGTCTGACCCCGCCGCCGTACCCTGTCGCACGGCCCCGCTGCCCGGCACGATCCGGGCGAGCGGGAACCACCGCCGCGCGCCGACCGTTGAGCGTTCGACCCGACGAAGGAGACCCGTCATGCTGTGCCCTCTCGACCAGACCGTGCTCGTGATGTCCGACCGCAAGGGCGTGGAGATCGACTACTGCCCCACGTGCCGCGGAGTGTGGCTCGACCGGGGTGAGCTCGACAAGATCATCGACCGCAGCCTCGAGGCCGAGATCGCCGCCGAGGCGGGTGGCCCTGCCGCTGCGGCCGCGCCGCACGGTGCGCCCCGTGCCGCGACCCCGCCGCCCGTGCAGTACCCGCCGACGCAGCAGCTCCCGGTCCCGCCGCAGGCGCCCTACGGCTACGCGGACGACCGCCGTCGCGACGACTACCGGGGTGACGACCGTCGCCGTGACGAGTATCGCGGGGACGACCGCTACCGCGGCTCCGACCAGTACCGCAGCGACGACCCGCGCTACCGCAAGCGCAAGAAGAAGGAGTCCTGGCTCGAGGACCTGTTCGACTTCTGAGCCGCCGCGGCGTCGGCCCCCCCCGGCGGGGCCGGCGCCGTCGTCGTCCCAGCCGTGAGCACCCGCGCCGCCCGCCCTCACCCCGCTCCTGATCGGAAAGACCCATGCCCGTCCTGGACTCGTTCTCGCTCGCCGGCCGCACGGCGCTGATCACCGGGGGGAGCCGGGGCATCGGCCGCGGCCTCGCCCAGGCCCTGGGGGAGGCGGGCGCGCGCGTCGCGCTGACCGCCACCACGGTCGACGCCGCACGGTCCGCGGCAGACGAGCTGCGTGCGCTGGGTCTCGACGCGCACGGCTACGAGCTCGACGTGACGGACCGCGAGCAGGTGGACGACGTCGTCGCGCAGGTCGGGCGCGAGGGCGGAGGGGTCGACGTGCTCGTCAACAACGCGGGGATCTCGATCGGGGGCGCGGCCCTGGAGATCGAGGACGACGTGTGGCACCGCACGCTCGCGACGAACCTCGACGGCGTCTGGTACTGCTCGCGGGCCGTGGCACGCCAGATGGTCGGGGACGGGCGCGGCGGGACGATCGTCAACGTCGGGTCGATGTCCGCGCAGATCGTGAACCGCCCACGCTGGCAGCCTGCCTACCTCGCGTCGAAGGCCGCGGTGCACCAGCTCACCAAGGGGCTCGCCGCGGAGTGGGCGCCGCACAGGATCCGGGTCAACGCGATCGCGCCGGGCTACGTCCTCACGGAGGCGTCGCCCGTGGACCAGCCCGAGTACTACGACGACTGCGTGGCGCCCGCGGCCATGAAGCGGTGGGGGACGCCGGCCGAGCTCGGGCCGGTCGTGGTCATGCTCGCGAGCGAGGCGTCGAGCTTCATGACGGGGGCCGTCGTGACGGTCGACGGCGGGTACACGCTGTTCTGACCGCTGGGCGTGTCAGGTCGTGCGTGACCCTGAGGACTCGCTGGCTCTGACGCCGCCCGGGTGGGGGCGTCGCCCTGGGCGACACCTAGACTCGTCCCTCGTGCGCCAGGTGCTGAAGCAGTGGGTCGACCCGTTCATCGTGGCTCTCGTCGCGACCATGGTCCTGGGACTCGTGGTCCCGGTGCCGGCCGACGTCCAGCGTGTCGTCGACACGGTCGCCGACGTCGCGGTCGCCGTCCTGTTCCTGGTCTACGGCATGCGCCTGTCGACGAGCGAGGTCTGGTCCGGCCTGAGGAACGTCCGCCTCCAGGGCGGGATCCTCGCCTCGACCTACGTGGTCTTCCCGCTCGTGGGGCTCGCGGTCTCGTGGGCCGTGACACCGGTGGTCGCGGCGCCGCTCGCGGCGGGCATGCTCTTCCTGTCGCTCCTGCCCTCGACCGTCCAGTCGTCGGTCGCGTTCACGTCGGTCGCGCGCGGGAACATCGCGGGCGCGATCTGCGGGGCCACGGTCTCGAACGTCGTGGGCATGGTCGTGACGCCGCTGCTGGTCCTGTGGTTCATGTCGTCGAGCGGCGCGACCGGCGGACTGAGCGGTCTGCGCGACGTCCTGCTGCACCTGCTCGCCCCGTTCGTCGTGGGCCAGCTCCTGCAGCCGTTCGTGGGCCGGTGGGTCCGGGCGCGGCGCTGGCTCACGCTGTCGGTGGACCGCGGCACGATCCTGATCGTGGTCTTCGGCGCGGTCGCCGCCGCGACGAGCGCGGGCGTGTGGGCCGGGATATCGGGGTGGACGATCCTCGCGCTGGTCGGGATCAGCGCGGTGATCCTCGCGGTCATGCTCGCGGTGACCTGGTGGGGCGGGGCGGGTCTGCGGCTCGACGTCGAGGACCGCATCGCACTGCTCATGTGCGGTTCGAAGAAGAGCCTGGCGACGGGGCTACCCATGGCTGCCGTGCTCTTCCCGGTCGCGGTCGCGGGAACGATCGCCGTCCCGGTCATCGTGTTCCACCAGCTCCAGCTCATCGTGTGCGCGGTACTGGCGCGCCGGCTGGCGCTGCGCGACGAGGCATGATCGCGGGGCCCTGTCCGGCCCGTACGCCGAGTGTGCAGTTCGGGCTCTGCGATTTCGGGTGATCCCCGGCGGCGTTGCCGCTGGTGGC